>JAESPY010000168.1 GCA_016765435.1 Emcibacter sp. | reverse complement strand
TGGGGAGATGCACGAACGATCTACTATGTGATTGCTCCGACCACACCAACGGTTTCATATACGTCACAGCCCCCCTGCCATCCACCACGCGGTGATCATAACTGAGCGCCAGATACATCATGGGTTTAATCACCATCTGACCATTTTCAACCATCACCCGTTCCTTGATGGCATGCATGCCCAGGATACCGGACTGAGGTGCGTTCAAAATCGGCGAAGACAACAGTGATCCAAAGATACCACCATTGGAAATAGTAAAGGTGCCGCCCTGCATTTCATCCATGCTCAACTTGCCATCACGGGCCCGTCCGCCAAGACGAACGATCTCTTTTTCAATATCAGAGAAGCTGCGGTCCTGACAATCCCGCACCACAGGAACCACAAGGCCCGCTGGTGTGCTGGCCGCAATACCCACATGGTAATAGTTTTTATAGACGATGGCATCATCGCGAACTTCTGCATTCACTTCCGGAATTTCTTTCAACGCCTGTACGCAGGCCTTGACAAAGAACGACATGAAACCAAGTTTGCTGCCATGTTTCTTTTCAAACATCTCTTTATATTGATTGCGCAACGCGATCACCGCTGACATATCCACCTCGTTATAGGTGGTCAACATCGCCGCCGTATTCTGGGCGTCCTTCAACCGTTTGGCAATGGTCCGGCGCAAGCGCGTCATGGGAACAACTTCTTCCAAAGGCTTGCTTTCCGCACGTACCGCTGATGGGGTCGCGATAGCCGCCGGAGCCGGAGAACCGCCTTCAAGGAAATTCAGCACGTCCGCCTTGGTCACAACGCCGTCCGGCCCTGTCCCAATAATCTTGCTCAGGTCAACGGCTTTTTCCGCGGCCACCTTGGCTGCAGAGGCCCGGACCCCGCCCGTCGCGGTTGCTGGTGCAGACGCCGCAGGGGCGGATGTTTCCGCCTTTGTTGCAACTTGAGGTGTTGTCGGCGTAGGCGCTGTTTTGCCATGGGCCGTTTCATCGATTCTAGCCAACAAAGCGCCAATCCCAACCGTCTCACCCTCTGCGGCAACGATTTCCGACAAGGCCCCGCTTGCGGTCGCATTGACTTCCAATGCCACCTTGTCTGTTTCCAGTTCACAAATCGGTTCATCTACGGCAACCGCGTCACCAACAGATTTAAACCATTTACCAACAGTTGCTTCGGTCACGGATTCGCCCAGTACCGGAACGTGAATTTCAATAGCCATAAGCCCTACTCCTTCGTTCTCTTACTTCGTATAAGAGTTTATTTTAGTGTCAATGCCTGATCTACCAGATCTTTTTGTTGTTTCACATGCAAACTCATCTGTCCGGTCGCCGGCGATGCTGCGGCACGGCGTCCGGCATATATAGCCCGCGCCGGAGCAACTTTACACTCTCCCAGACTTTCCTCAAGCAGCGGTTCAATGAAAGACCAGGCGCCCATATTTTTCGGTTCTTCCTGACACCACACCACTGTTTCTACATTTTTGAAACGGGACAGTTCATCNACCATCGCATCATCGGGATAAGGATAAAGCTGTTCCACCCGAAGAATATANGTATCCGCCATANCCCGTNTGTCACGCTCTTCCATAATNTCAAAATAGACCTTGCCGGAACAAAGAATGACCCGTTTAATGCCTTTGTCTGCTTTCAGTTTAATGCTCAGGGACGGATCANTTTGTGCCGTATCCCAGAACAAACGATGNAATTCCGTATCTTCGCCCATATCGCTCAGATTAGACACAGACATTTTATGACGCAATAATGATTTTGGCGTCATCATAATCAATGGCTTGCGGAATTTCCGTTTCATCTGACGGCGCAGGATATGATAATAATTGGCCGGAGTCGTACAATTGGCCACCTGCATATTATCTTCGGCGCAAAGCTGAAGATAACGTTCCAGACGAGCCGATGAATGTTCCGGTCCCTGACCTTCATAACCGTGGGGCAACAAGATCACCAGACCACTCATGCGCAGCCATTTNGCNTCACCAGAGGAAATAAACTGATCAAATATCATCTGTNCACCATTGGCGAAGTCCCCAAACTGGGCTTCCCAAAGTACCAACGCATTTGGTTCGGCCATGGTATAACCATATTCGAAACCCAACACGCCAACCTCTGACAAGGAACTGTCGATCACCTCAAATGTGGCATGAGGGTCGGAATCGTCCGTGACATGCCGCAAGGGCGTATAACGGTCCTCGGTTTCCTGATCGATAAAGACGGAATGACGGTGAGAGAATGTCCCCCGCTGACTGTCCTGACCAGAAAGCCGTACCCGNTGACCTTCCCGGATCAAAGCCCCGAAAGCCAATGCNTCTGCTGTCGCCCAGTCGATACCGGTTCCGGTATCAAACATGGTCGCCTTGGCATTAAGAATACGTTGCAGCGTCCGATGNACATTAAAGCCNTCCGGCACNGTGGTCANNACCCGGCCAATATCCTGAAGTTCGTCCACATGGACGCCCGTTCCCGCAGAGCGGCGCGCGTCATCGGAATCCCGTTCATAGCCAGACCAACGTCCAGCGAACCAATCCGCCTTGTCTACTTTATAACTCTCGGCAGCCTTCATTTCCACGTCAAGATAACTGGTAACATCCTTGACCATTTGGTCTGATTGTTCCTGTGTAATCAATCCCTCGCGGATCAGGCGTTCCGCATATATTTTGCGGGTTGGTTTATGATTTTTAATCCGTTTATACATCAACGGCTGAGTGAAAGAGGGTTCATCGCCCTCATTATGGCCNAAACGNCGATAGCAGAACATATCCACCACCACATCGGACTTAAATTTCTGACGAAATTCCGTGGCCATCTTCATCACATAAACCACCGCTTCCGGGTCATCGCCATTCACATGNAAGACCGGAGCNTGNACCGCTTTNGCCATATCGGANGGATAGGGNGANGAACGGGAATAATGCGGTGCGGTGGTAAANCCAATNTGATTATTNACNATCACATGGANNGTGCCGCCCGTCTGATAGCCTTTCAGGCCACTAAACGCGAAACATTCNGCCACCAGTCCCTGACCGGAAAAAGCCGCNTCGCCATGCATCAACAGGGTCAAAACACTATTGCCCTCGAAATCACTNCGATGGGTCAGCTTGGCCCGGGTTTTGCCCAATGCCACCGGATTCACCGCNTCCAGATGAGATGGGTTCGGCGTCAGAGACAAATGAACATCATTGCCATCAAAGGAACGGTCAGAAGAGGCCCCCAGATGGTATTTCACATCGCCGGAGCCTTCCACATCATCAGGCTTATAAGACCCNCCNTGAAATTCATGGAAAATCGCCCGGATCGGCTTGCTCATCACATTGGCCAGNACATTCAGACGCCCNCGATGGGGCATNCCGATGATAATTTCTTTAACACCATGTTGNCCGCCGGTNTTGATAATGGCTTCCAATGAGGGAATCAGAGATTCACCGCCATCAAGGCCAAAGCGTTTGGTGCCGATATATTTTTTCGCCAGATACTGTTCAAAGCCTTCCGCTTCGGCCAGTTTCTGTAATATGGCCATCTTACCCTGATCGGTAAAATGAATTTCTTTGTCCCGACCTTCGATGCGGGACTGAATCCAGGCCTTTTCTTCCGGCTCGTTGATATGCATGAATTCCACACCCACGGTCGAACAATAGGTCCGTTTCAGAATGGTCAGCACTTCCCGTAAGGTAGCCACTTCCAGCCCCAGAACATGATCCAGAAAAATTGGCCGGTCCATGTCATTTTCGCCGAAACCATATGTCGCCGGATCAAGTTCCGTATGAAGCGGACGGTCTTCCAGTTCCAGGGGGTCAAGGGCCGCATGAAGATGACCCCGCACCCGGTAGGTGCGGATCATCATCAAACAACGAATGGTATCAAGTGTGGCGGAGCGGATATCATCTTCCGATGCCCCGCCCTTTTTACGGACGGGTCCGCTTTCCACATATCCCGGATCAAGGGCCGACAGATAATCCTCCTCTGTCGATTTCACCTTATGGTCCCAATTGGGGCGCTCCCAAGATGCGGCAGGTTTTTCAACCCCCGCATCCAGCAAAGCCTTGGCATCTCCTGCCAAACCTTCAAAATAGTGCGCCCATGATCCGTCTACTGACATAGGGTCCTTGGTATAGCGGGCAAAGAGTTCTTCGACAAAAGCACCGCTGGACCCATTCAGCAGGCTTTCCGTTTCCAGATTATTAGTCATATATCAGGCTCTTTTTTTGAATAACCCCCTATGTTTAACGGATTAACCTTTCAAAACTCCTAACAGAGTAGTACCCAGTTCCGCAGGAGATTCTGTGACCGTAATTCCGGCACTTCTCATGGCTTCGATTTTGTCTTCAGCACCACCCTTGCCACCAGAAACGATCGCACCGGCATGACCCATGGTCCGTCCGGGAGGTGCCGTACGGCCCGCGATAAAGCCAACAACAGGCTTCTTGATTTTGGAAGATTTCAGGAATTCCGCTGCTTCTTCTTCTGCGGAACCACCAATTTCACCGATCATGATGATTGAATCTGTATCATCATCAGCAAGGAAGGCTTCCAGCACGTCAATGAAGTTGGTGCCATTCACTGGATCACCACCAATACCGACGCAGGTGCTTTGGCCAAGGCCAACCGCCGTTGTCTGGCCCACGGCTTCATAGGTCAGGGTTCCAGAACGGGAAACAATCCCCACCCGGCCCGGATTATGAATATGACCGGGCATAATACCGATTTTACATTCACCCGGTGTGATTACACCCGGACAGTTGGGACCAACCAAACGCGTTTTTGAGCCTTCCAAAGCGCGTTTTACCTTGACCATATCCAACACGGGAATGCCCTCGGTAATACAAACAGCAAGTTCGATACCCGCATCAATGGCTTCCAGAATAGCATCCGCCGCGAAGGGAGGCGGCACATAAATAACAGTCGCATTGGCCCCGGTAACAGAGACAGCTTCGTCAACTGTATTGAAGATCGGCAGATCCAGATGGATTCCCCCACCCTTACCCGGTGTTACGCCACCCATCATTTTAGTACCATACGCGATGGCCTGTTCAGAATGGAAGGTGCCTTGTGCGCCAGTGAAACCCTGACAAATTACTTTTGTTTCTGAATTAATAAATATAGACATCAGGAAGCCTCCTTCACAGCATTCACAACTTTTTCAGCAGCTTCACCCATATCGTCAGCAGAAATAATCGGCAATCCGCTATCGGCCAGGATCTTTTTGCCCAGTTCAACATTCGTACCTGCAAGACGCACCACCAATGGCACGGAAAGCGAGACTTCTTTCGCCGCGGCCACAACACCTTCGGCAATCACATCACAGCGCATAATGCCGCCAAAGATATTCACCAGAATACCTTCAACATTACTGACGCTCAGGATGATTTTAAAGGCTTCAGTCACCCGTTCCTTGGTCGCCCCGCCGCCAACGTCAAGGAAGTTGGCCGGAGAGCCGCCTTTCAATTTGATAATATCCATGGTTGCCATGGCAAGGCCCGCGCCGTTAACCATACAACCAATGCTGCCATCCAGCTTAATGTAGTTAAGCTCATGCTTGGCGGCTTCCAGCTCCATAGGATCTTCTTCGTCCGGATCGCGCAATTCCACAACATCAGGGTGACGGAACAGGCTGTTGCCGTCAAAACCCATTTTAGCATCCAACACAACGATTTCACCCGCACCAGTCACAACCAATGGGTTGATTTCCAGCATGGCGGCATCTTTGGCCATGAATGCTTCATAGAGGCTCGCAATAACCTTGGCCGCTTTCCCAGCAACCTTGCCTTCCAAACCCAAACCAAAGGCCACTTTCCGGCAATGGAAGCCAGAAAGGCCAGACGCCGGATCAATAGAAATGGTCATAATTTTTTCAGGTGTTGCAGCGGCCACTTCTTCAATGTCCATGCCACCTTCGGAAGACGCCATGATCGCGACCCGACTTGAGCCACGGTCCACCAACAGGCTGACATAAAGTTCATTGGCAATATCGCAACCGTCTTCGATATAAACCCGTTTGACTTCCTTGCCTTCTGGCCCAGTCTGATGAGTAACCAACGTCATGCCGAGCATTTCGCCAGCGATTTTCTTAACATCAGCAATAGACTTTACAATCTTGACGCCGCCGCCTTTACCGCGGCCCCCTGCGTGAATCTGTGCTTTAACAACCCAAACCGGGCCGCCAATTTCCTTGGCAATCTGCTCAGCTTCCTGTGCCGTATAAGCTACGCCACCCTTTGAAACCGGGGCACCGAATTCCTTTAGCAGGCTTTTTGCCTGATATTCATGGATATTCATATGTTTCTATCCTTTTATGTCTATTTTTATCAAATTTAAGCCAGAGAGGGGTCAATAACCTTAACCGCATCAATCAGACCCTGAACAGCCGCGACAGAATGATCAAATCCGGCTTTCTCTTCTTCATCCAATTTAATCTCGACAATTTTCTCAACACCGCCTTCACCGATCAGTACAGGTACGCCAACATACATGCCGTTAACGCCATACTCACCATTCAGTTCCACAGCACAAGGCATCAAGCGACGCTTGTCTTTCAGATAAGATTCTGCCATGGCGATCGCCGCTGTTGCAGGGGCATAATAAGCTGATCCTGTTTTCAGCAGGCCAACGATTTCAGCACCGCCATCACGGGTACGCTGAATAATCTGTTCCAACTTGTCATTGGTCATC
>JAESPY010000167.1 GCA_016765435.1 Emcibacter sp. | reverse complement strand
CCCATGATGATCGGCTTGCCCATGGTTTTTTCTTTGAAATATTTTAGGTCCGAGGATATTTTCCACGGCAGCTCATTGTCTTTGCCGATCACGCCATTTTCCGCCACCGCGACAATAAGACTGAGTTTTACCGTCATACCGCGACCTTTCCGGCAATATGAGGGTGAGATTCATAACCAACCAGTTCAAAATCCTCAAAGGTGAAATCGAAGATGTCCATTTTGTCCGGGTTAATCTTCATGGTCGGCAGGGCCATCGGTTCCCGGCTCAATTGCGTCTCCACCTGTTCCATATGATTGCTATACAGATGAGCATCGCCAAAGGTATGGATGAATTCTCCGGCCTCCAAGCCGCAAACCTGTGCCAGCATTTGGGTCAGCAGCGCGTAAGAAGCAATGTTAAACGGCACGCCGAGGAAAATATCGGCACTGCGCTGATACAACTGGCAACTGAGTTTGCCATCTGCCACATAAAACTGAAACAGGCAGTGGCANGGCGGCAGGGCCATATGATCCACNTCCGCCACATTCCATGCGCTGACNATCAGNCGGCGGCTGTCGGGGTTGTTTTTAATCATCTCCACAAGGTGAGTGATCTGATCNACGGTTTCNCCGCCGGGGGTGGGCCATGACCGCCATTGATGNCCATANACCGGGCCAAGNTCACCCGCNTCATCGGCCCAGTCATCCCAGATGCGCACGCCGTTNTCNTGCANNTATTTAATNTTGGTATCCCCGGCGAGGAACCANAAAAGCTCATGAACNATGGATTTNAGATGCAGCTTTTTGGTGGTNANCATGGGAAAGCCNTTGGACAGGTCNAAACGCATCTGATAGCCAAATACACTGACCGTTCCGGTGCCGGTGCGGTCGCCCTTTACCGTGCCTTGATCCCGAACATGCCGCATTAAATCCAGATATTGTTTCATAATGTCCCATCACGTCTGCATTGCTGTTTTTCACACTTTACATAAATATTTTATCTAAGCTATTCAATTCTTAATCACAATCGCCTATATATACATNGTTGGGNAACCAACTACGGCAATAAACTGATGTATGGAATAGACGTTGCGGACCCGGGGGCGGTACCCGGCGCCTCCACCAATCACCTTAAAAGAATTGGTGTACGGGGGCGAAATAGGATCGACGTGCGTAATAAAGATATAACTTTTGCTCAGCATGATTCCGCTGTGACGGGTCAAAATTTGTAGATGCAAACGATAATAACGAAGCATTTGCTGTAGCAGCTTAACAGCAGTTACGCGGGGTNCGGAGGGCACCTAGCAACAGAAGCCCTTCACTTTNNTTTCCCCCATAAAAAACTNNTTTTTGTTCTAGNTCAAAAATNNNNCTTCTGCTATAGGCTAGAGTTAGTNTCAGACTATTTGGNAANTTTTTCGANAAATGTACGGNAAACAAACAACAGCATTTCTGTCCCTGATCGTGGCCCAGGCGGGCCGCAGNATCGGTCATTTCATGCTGGGCGTTCTGTTGNTGAACTTCCTGTCCACGGCGGCCCTGTCCGCCACNGCNGCGGATCGNAATGCNNATTTCCTGTCCGCCTCCAACCAGAGTTATGTCATCTGTACCCCCCAAGGGTTAAAACGCATCACTTTGGACGAAAATGGCAACCCCACTCAAGAAGACAAGGGTAATCTGGACCATTGCGTATATTGTCTGCCTTTCCATAAAGGCGTCATTGGAACCGCTTTCACAGCGGCCGACTTTCCTGTTGTCGACCCTGTTTCCTACAGGTTGTTCCCTGCTCATNATGTGNTCCTCATTGCCNATGCNCCCCTGAATGCGGCCTGCCTGCCCCGTGCGCCTCCCGTAGCTTAAATCGTAAAGTCATTATTTTATTTTCATACGCCCCTTCAAGGTGCGTATTTTTTACGTTTGCAAAGTTACTTAGGGAAGAAAAATGTCCAGAAGAAATTCACTNACCACGCACCTGTTATTAGGTGCCAGTACANTACTNTTNACCNTCAGCCAAAATACAATAGCCCAAACCGTTATCATCACCCCCCAAANGAATATGGATGAGATTGTCGTTAGCGGCACNTTAATCCAGAAACCCGCCCTNTCCACATCNATNCCCAAAGACTCCGATGGCCANCCNTCCGCCGATGCCGGAGATTATTTGCGGAATATTCCCGGCGTCACCAGTGGCCGCATGGCCGGTCATGCGTTGGAGCCCGTGATCCGGGGCCAAAGCAGAAGCCAGCTTAACATCATCAATGACGGGGCCTTTTTGGAAGGGGCCGGACCAAACCGCATGGATACCCCGGCGGCCTTTGCCGATATTGATACCGCCGATGTGATCATTGTCCATCGGGGCTATCAATCCGTACAGCATGGCCCCGGCGGCAGTGGCGGCACGGTCATTATCGAACATCACGCCCCCTCCTTCGAGACGGGACAGAATCTCAAAGGCCGCGTTGATGGAGCCTATGAGAGCAATGGCGACGTCTGGAGCACGGCGGGGAATATATCGGCCCGCGCGGACCATCTTTATCTGCGTCTGAATGCCCATTACAAGGAAGCCGGAAATTACGAAGATGGTCAGGGCANTGAAGTCCGAACCGCCTTCAAAGCTTACGGCGGCAGTGCCGAGGTAGGCTATAGCGATGAGTTCACCCTGATTAATTTTGGCATCAGCCACGAAGAAACCCGGGATACGCTCTTTCCCGGTGCCGGTATGGATTCNCCCGAAGGTTCCGCCACTATTCTGCGCGGAAAATTACGCCATGAATTTGACGGTAATGGCGTGATGCAGGCTTTGAAAATTGATATTTATCGTTCCCATGCCTTTCACATGATGAATAATTTTTCATTGCGGGACCGCATGATGATGTTCCGTCAGGCGGAACTGGATAATACAACAACTGGCGGTAAGATCGCGGCGGACCTTCGAATCAACGACAGTAATATCACCCTTGGGTTTGACGTCAAAAACGTCCACCATAACGGATTGCGGCTGGGCAATAATATGGACCGAAACAATCTCAATCTGATTCAATCCGTTCTCATCCCCGACGCGACAATTCGCAATATCGGCCTCTTTGCCGAAACGCT
The DNA here is from genome assembly GCA_016765435.1 of Emcibacter sp. Taxonomy (GTDB): domain Bacteria; phylum Pseudomonadota; class Alphaproteobacteria; order Sphingomonadales; family Emcibacteraceae; genus Paremcibacter. The sequence continues at coordinate 5,196 of JAESPY010000167.1, read as the reverse complement.
GGTTCCCCTGTCGGATCAAATACAGATCAAGGCGGGATTGCGCTATGACAATGTCAAATCCCGTGCGGATAAGGCCGATATGGTCAATAGCCTGCTTATGCCCGGCATGATGCCCATGTCGCCCAACATGCTCTATCAAAATTACTATGGCACCCCTTCCTTGCCCCAAACGGACAATAACTTTGGCGGGCTGCTCCGGCTTGAATATGACCTCAATGATGACATGGCCTTCTATATGGGCATCAGCCGCAGCAACAGAAGTGCCAATGCGGTGGAGCGTTATATGGCTAGCCTCATGGGGAATATGGTAATGCCGTCCGGCATGATCGTGAATATGAGCTGGGTCGGAAATCCTCATTTGGCCCCGGAAAAACACAGCCAGTTTGATCTGGGCTTTGGCATCCGCAAGGCTGACTGGAATATGCTGCTGTCCGCCTATTATAATGATATAAATGATTATATTTTCCGCGACCGCGCCCATGGACAGTCTGGTATCCTCCTGTCCAATAATGCCCTCATCTATCGTAATATTGATGCCCGTATCTGGGGTTTTGAGCTGGAGGGCAGCCTTAACGTCACGGACGAGATAAAGCTTTTTGGTAATGTCTCCTATACCAATGGTCAAAATCAGGACCTGGATATTCCGCTCTATCAAATTCCACCGTTCAGTTATGACCTGACCGTTACCTATGACAAAGACAGCTGGACCATCGGCAGCCGCCTGCATGGCGCGCTCCGGCAAGGTCGTGTCGATGACAATATCATGATCGGCAGTGGCCGCGACGCGGGTGAGACAGCGGGCTATGCTGTTCTGGATTTATTCGCCAGCGTCAACGTCATGGCAGACACCCGCATCCGGTTTGGTGTTTCCAATCTGTTTGACAAATTTTACGCCAATCACCTGAACCGGGAAAGCCTGAATGATGCCACGGCTGTTCGGGTGAATGAACCGGGGCGGTCTTTCTATATACGGCTTCAATCCGCCTTTTAACATTTATCTGGAGGGGCGATCCTCTCACTATTCTAAAATTAGACTCGCCCCTCCAGAAGTTAACCGTTATAATTTAAATCAGCTTAGATTCGAAGATGTAGAGTACGTAATAGATAATGGAAAAAATGACAGAAACCATAATTCAATATGATAGCATGGTTCAAATGGCGCTTCTTTCAGTCGTCAGAGACGTTTTGCACAATACCGCTAAAGAAGGTCTTCCCGGCGACCACCATTTTTACATTACCTTCAGCACAAATCATCCCGGCACCGATATTCCGATCTATCTCAAGGAACGCTACCCTGATGAAATGACCATCGTTGTCCAAAATCAGTTTTCAAACCTTAAGGTCGATGACCTGCATTTTGAAATATCCTTGAGCTTTAACGGCAAACTGGAACATCTCAATATTCCGTTTCTGGCGTTGGAAGGGTTTTTTGATCCAAGCGTTGATTTTGGTCTGCATTTCCACGCCACAGATGTGGATAATGACAATGTGGAAGACCTGCCCCCCATCGTCAATGCCCCCGATAATACGGCAGAAGAAAATGATGATGAGGCAGGCAATGTGGTTGCGCTGGATACTTTCCGGAAGAAATAAGCCCTAAGGACCCTACCCAATACAGGGGAGTCCATACTGAAACAGGGTTCGCTTTCGCAAACCCTGTCCAGATACTCTTTATAGTAAACTAAATCATAAGAACTGGGGTTGATGTTACAACCCATGTAAATCCCGATTGTCATTTGCATGACGATCTGCCTAACTGCCAAGTGGATTATTATTTCCAAGAAACAATAATCCTGAATAGAAACCTATTATATTTTTATCGCATTGTACATATAATATAATTTTATGGGCTTTTAACAAAATAATATTTCGGAGATTCCCCGGAAATTAGATATTTCCTTGGTCTTTACCCTGAAAAGCAGTACTACCTAAACAACAAACTTAACCAGTTCGGATGATATTATGACCGAGATTAATTATACAGATATGTTTCCGCTGACCGGAGAAGACACCCCCTACCGGAAAATCACATCTGATTATGTATCCACGCATGAAATAGACGGCAAAACAATTCTTAAAGTGGACCCGGAAGGTCTGCGGCTGCTGGCGAAAGAAGCCATGCGCGATATTGCCCATCTACTGCGGCCCGGTCATTTACAACAGTTGGCCAATATTCTGAAAGACCCGGAAGCCTCGGCCAATGATAAATTTGTCGCAACCGAACTGCTGAAAAATGCCAATATTGCAGCGGGCATGGTCTTGCCCGGCTGTCAGGATACCGGAACGGCCATCGTGGTTGGGAAAAAAGGCCAATATGTCTGGACCGAAGGCGACGACGGTGCGTCCCTGTCCCAAGGCATTGTCGATACCTATACCGGGACCAATCTGCGCTATTCACAGCTTGCTCCCCTCTCCATGTTTGAGGAGGTCAACACCAAAAACAACGCCCCGGCACAGATCGAGCTCTATGCCACAGAAGGCAACGAATATCACTTCCTGTTCATGGCCAAGGGCGGCGGCTCCGCCAACAAAACATTCCTGTATCAACAAACCCCCGCCATCATGCGCGAAGACAAGTTGCTGGAATTTCTTGACGANGCCCTGAAAACCCTCGGCACTTCGGCTTGCCCTCCTTACCATCTTGCGGTGGTGATTGGGGGATTAAGCGCGGAGATGAACCTGAAAACCGTGAAGCTCGCCAGTGCGCGCTATCTGGACAGTCTGCCGACAAAAGGCAATGGCTATGGCCATGCGATCCGGGTGCCGGAGCTGGAAGAAAAAATTCACAAGATGACCCAGAATTTTGGCATTGGCGCNCAGTTTGGCGGCAAATATTTCTGCCATGATGTACGGGTCATCCGNCTGCCCCGTCATGGNGCCTCTGTGCCCATCGGATTTGGCGTCTCTTGCTCTGCCGACCGTCAGGCCAAGGCAAAAATCACCTCGGAAGGGATATTCATTGAAGAACTGGAAAAAAATCCAGCCAAATATCTGCCTGAAATCGCCGCAGACGACCTTCATGATACCGTGGTTGAGGTGAACCTGAACCAACCCATGGATCAGCTCCGCGCGGAATTAGGCAAATATCCCATCAAGACCCGCCTGTCGCTCACCGGGACCATCATTGTTGCCCGTGATCTGGCCCATGCGGAGATNCTGAAAAATCTGGAAGCGGGTGANCCCATGCCCGACTATATGAAAAACCACATCGTCTATTATGCGGGTCCGGCAAAAACCCCGGATGGCTATGCCTCCGGTTCTTTNGGNCCGACCACGGCNGGACGCATGGACAGNTACGTAGAATATTTTCAGGCCCGNGGCGGCAGCATGGTCATGCTTGCCAAAGGCAACCGCAGCAACCAGGTGACCAGTTCCTGCCATCAATATGGCGGTTTTTATCTGGGCTCTATCGGTGGTCCGGCGGCAATCCTTGCCCTGAATAACATCACAAAAGTTGAAGTGCTTGATTTCGCTGATTTTGGCATGGAAGCCGTCTGGAAAATTGACGTCAAGAACTTCCCGGCCTTCATCGTTGTTGATGACAAGGGCAACGACTTCTTTGAAAATCTATAGGCTATTCAACCATGTCCCGTGATGAAACGACTCTAAAAAAACATTCCATCGTTATTGCGGGACATCAAACCAGTATTACGCTCGAAGGTATCTTCTGGCAGCAGTTAAAGATATTGGCCCGTCAACAGGACATCAGCCTCAGCACAATTGTGGCGGAAATCGATGCCGAAAGACAGGTCAACCTCAGCAGTGCNATACGGGTTTATATCCTGAAAAATGCCCTCAAGGATTAGGAGAAGCGGTTTCCTCAGGATTTTTTTCGAACAGTTTTTGCAACAATCTTTTGCCAAATTCTTCCGCTGGTTTCAATTTTTCAACCTTCTTTGGCTCCTGTCCTGCAAACGGGGCAGCATTAGTTGGGCCAGCAGTAAGTGGGGTNGCCGCAGGCGTAACAGCGGTAGTTTTCCCAGGGTCGGCTGCTGGTGCTGTGTTCGGGTTACCGAAAAGACCTTCCAAGCCCCCTTCACCACNGATCAGATTCTGTAACATTCTAGAGGCAATCTTTGCCCCGACATATTTCTTCAAACGGTCCGTTTTATAAATTACGTCGGGATTGCTCACAGACCCCCTGATGCTGACACCNATTGNCGGCGCATTGGGATGGTCCACAAGGGATAATCTACCGTCAGAGCGTATGGTCCAGCTCAACAGATCAATGGCCATATTCACCTTCGACTTTGCCCCATCCAGCTCAATATCAAATGGACTGAACTGTATCTTGCCATCCTTGACCGTGATGGTGCTGATACCGCCCTTATACGGTGTTTCACCGCCGGTCAGTGTCGTCCCCAGNAATTTAAGAAACGCATTATTACTGTCCATCTCCGAAAGCTGGGTGCTCAACGCCGGNATATCAANCCCGTCNATCANTCCGGGGCTAGCGGTAATTTTACCGTCCCCGGCCANAGATGAGATCATATCAAACTGGCTGNNCCCNTTCCCNGTGAAGGTGCCCGACAGATCNAAGAAACCCGTCACNGGCGCAATACCCGCCGCCGACTTTGCAGCCTGCGCCAGAGAGGCCTTTTTCAAGGACATATTCAGCTTCATATCCGGTTTNCCNTTNCCGCCAAAGCTGCCCGACANGCTGACATCNCCNCCNAACAAGCGCCCGGTGAAATCATTGATCGACAGAATGCCNTCTTTCAGNACGGTTTCAAAGGNCGGGTTATCAAAAACATACGCGTTANAGCGTAAACTGGCCGCCGATATGCGNGCNCGNCCCTCATATGAAGANAACANGGACAGGTCCATCNTCTNTTTTGTCCACTCGCCATAACTCACNTTGGTNTTNNTANCGNTCTTTNCATCCGTCTCTTGCAAGAAATCATGAAGCGGAATTTCGCCTGCTTTCAGGTTAAAGTCAAAATAGGGTTTTTTCCGCGCCATATTCAACTTGCCTGATCCGCTGAGTTTCACCGGCCCCACATCACCAACAATATTGCTGAAGGCATATTGATCGCCGGTTCCTATAACCTTCATTTTAAGGGCTATGGCCCCAAGTTTCCGGGCCGAAGGTTGAAAATCAATACCAAGCCCCCGGATAAATTCACGAGTCTCCGGCCCTTTTAAAGCAAGGCTCAGGTCCAGAGAGGCCGCCTTGCCTTTGCCCCTGCTACGGCC
>JAESPY010000166.1 GCA_016765435.1 Emcibacter sp. | reverse complement strand
ATAATCTGTTCTTCCATCAANGGCCATGTGTTGTATATCATGCCNNCATTCAGGCCCGCCACAAGNCCNCCCAGCAATATCTGCACAAAGATCAGACCNATCAGTATNTTCAACAATNNCGCNGGTGTTGTCCGNATGGNNTNNNCCTTGCCACTGCCGATCATCACAAGGCCACTCGCCACCCAAAACATATAAAGATAGATCACAACCGCCAAGCCCAGATGCGCTGTCAGGCGGTAATGGCTCACATCCGGGCGATCCACCAGACCACTTTTCACCATCCACCAGCCAAGCCCGCCTTGTAGGCCGCCCAGAAAGAACATGATCCATAATTTTGGTTTCAAAGAATTGGAGACTTTACCCTTGAGCAGAAAAATCGCAAAGGGCACAAAAAAGACCACCCCGATCAGACGACCCAGCAAACGATGGCTATATTCCCAGAAGAAAATCGACTTGAATTCCGATAAATTCATTCCCTGATTAACTTTTTGATATTCAGGATACTGTTGATACGCAGAAAATTCCTTGGCCCACTCCCCCTCATTCAACGGTGGAATGATGCCACTTAGGGGTTTCCAGTTGACCATGCTCAGGCCGGATTCCGTCAAGCGTGTCACACCGCCGACAATCACCATACCAAAGACCATGAGACAGACGAAGAACAACCAAAGGGCAATCTGCTGATGGTTTCTGTTTTCCGAATTCATTAACTTACCTCTGTTTTTTTTCAGGAACTTTTATAGGGCAAACCATACCTGCCGGAAATCTTTTTCGGTTATCGCCATAAATTTTTATTAAAATTTGACCTAATATATCTGGAACATCCAATGTTTATTAAGCTTTAACCGATAACATATCAAAATGATATTATATGCATATAGCTTGGAAAAACCTAAAACAGAGTTTGTTCACTCTGGTTTTTTCGCCTGTATGATGGCTTTTTTGCTCACCACCACCTGCCCGACAAAAAGCCACGCCATTGAAATCAAACCAACAGAAGAAAAGCCGACCGAGAACAATATCCTGTTCCGAACCAGCGGCAAAATATATCTGCCTTATGGCCAGAACCTCCTGCTGTCCGGGAATATATACGCCTTAAAGAAATATAATATCCTCTCCGCCTTTGCCCCGTCTCTGGAATATAATAAAAGAGAAAGCATCACCGATTTTGGGGTGACGGGAATCATAAAATGGCCTTTGATAGAGGAAAAAAGCTGGAGCCTTCATCTTAACGGTAAACTCAGCGGCTCCCAACATTACCTCGGCATCGCCCCCCAAAGAAACCGTTGGAATTTTGAACATCAAATCGGCTGGGACGCGAATTACCATTTGGCAGACGCGCTACAGGCCTCTTTCGGAATTTATCATTACCGGATAATCAATCATTTCCAATATGATAATCCCACTCAATCCTACATCAACAGCAATGCCGGATTTGCCAGCTTGCGTCTAAGTTTCTAAGGCTTTCGTTTTCTGAAATGTAAATTTCACATCCATATCCCGCAACATATAAAGCGCTATACAGGCCGCCAGCATAGGCCAAGCCGCGAAGAACAGCAGATTGATATCAATGGTATATTGTTTCCATGAAGACAGGGTGGAGACGCCGTGCAGGATCATCACGAAACCATATGTATACCGCTTCCACAGACCCGCCAGAAAGGCCAAAATNATCAGCAGCTCAATGGCTCCGATCGCCATCATCACGGAATTTTCAAGGCCTTTTATATAAAGAAAATATTCGAAAACCTTAACCCCGTGGGCCGGATTATTGAATTTATCCAACGTCCAGGCAAACATGACAATGAAGACACCCAGACGCAATAAAAACAGCGCCCATTGAATGCGATTTTGTTCGGTGGATATAGTCCCGGTCATTATATGGCTTCCCAAATTGTTGTCATAACATCACCAAGCATAATATCATCCGGCAGAGGCACAACAAATCAACTATTTGTGATCTGTTGTTTCTACCCCCTCAAAAAAGGGCAGATCACCATCAAAATCGTTATTATGGCCTGTTACGGTTGATTTTTACTGGAAAATGCTTATTTCAAGTTCCATGGATCAAACACTCACATACATCCTGATGGGGCTGACCACGCTGTTAACGGGATTTTCCCTTTATAAAGCGCGTCAGCCAAAGGAATTGGGCAAATCATGGCATATCCCCTGGAACGGTATATTGTTTCTGGGCCTGATGTCATTACTGCTGCTTGTCCGTCATCAGTTCAGCCTGTCCGGTATTGACCTGCCGTCCCGATAACATCTTTTACGATACCTTCAAATTTCCCGCATCGGCAAGGGCGATAGCGGCCATATTAAAGATACCCTTGGCCGTCGCGGTTGGGGTAACGATATGAACCGGTTGCGCGGCCCCCAGTAATATTGGCCCCACCAACAAACCGTTATCAACGCTACGCAGCATTTCAATACAGATATTTGCCGCATCCAGATTGGGGAATATAAACAGATTGGCAGACCCCGTCAGACGGCTATCCGACACCATCTTACCCCGTGTTTCTTCGTTAAANGCCGCNTCCGCNTGCATTTCCCCGTCGATCTGCATATCCGGCTTCATCTCCCGCAGTCGCTTGGCGGCTTTGCGCATTTTNCGGGCGGACGGCGCATTGGACGANCCAAAGTTGGAATGGGACAGCAAGGCCACTTTCGGCACAACNCCGAAATGGCTGACCTTTTCCGCNGCNGCCANTGTGTTTTCCACGATCTGATCCACATCCGGGTCAACGGTCATNAATGAATCGGCAAAGAAAATGGTNCNGCGCGGTAAAATCAGCGTACTGACCGTGGACANATTATGATTTTCACTTTTCCGNCCAATGATATCAATGATATATTTCACATGAAAATCNAANCGGCCGTATGTGCCNCAAATCATGGCATCGGCATCGCCCATCCNTACGGCNAGCGCGGCGATCACCGTNGTATTNGTCCGNACNATNGTCCGCGCCGCCTCGGCAGAAACGCCCTTACGGCTTACCAGATCATGNTATTTCAGCCANTAATGGCGATATCGGTCATCTTTCTGTGGATTTATCAGATCNAAATCACGACCAATTTCCAGTCGCAGAGCCAGTTTCTCAATTTTNTGGCTCACNACCACCGGACGNCCCACAAGAATGGGATGGCCCATCTTCTCATCGACAAGGGCCTGCACCGCNAGCAGAACNCTCTCATTNTCNCCCTCGGCAAANATGATACGTTTGAAATTTTTCTTGGCCTGTTCGATGACAGGNTGCAACAGGATGCTGGACTTGAAAACAAAATTTTCCAGCATCTCCTTATAGGCNTCAATATCNTTCAGNGGCCGGGTTGCCACNCCACTTTCCATGGCCGCAAGAGCAACGGCGGGGGCAACTTCGAGAATAAGACGCGGATCAAGGGGTTTGGGAATGATATATTCCGGGCCGAATTTCAGCACTTCACCCTGATAGGCATTGGCTACCTGTTCAGAAGATTCTTTGAATGCCAAATCTGCAATCGCCTTGACACAGGCATGTTTCATTTCTTCATTAATCGTTGTCGCGCCCACATCCAACGCGCCCCGGAACAGAAACGGAAAACACAGCACATTATTGACCTGATTAGGATAATCGGACCGCCCGGTGGCAATGATCGCGTCTTTACGGACCTTACGCACGTCTTCCGGCAGAATTTCCGGGGTCGGATTGGCCAGTGCCAAAATGAACGGCTTATCCGCCATGCGTTTCACCATATCCGGCTTTAAAATTCCCGGTGCCGACAGACCCAAAAATACATCTGCGCCGCCGATCACATCGCCCAATGTGCGCTTGTCAGTGTCTATGGCATATTTATCCTTATAGGGATTCATGTCTTTTTCCCGGCCCAGATAAACCACGCCTTCCACATCCACTAGGCTGACATTTTCTTTTCTCAAGCCCATGCTAACCAACAGATCAAGACAGGCCAGAGACGCCGCCCCGCCGCCCGTGGCGACAACCTTAATCTCCGACATTTTCTTATCCACAATGCGCAGGCCGTTATAGACCGCCGCGCCAACCACGATTGCCGTGCCGTGTTGATCGTCATGAAATACCGGAATATTCATCCGTTCTTTCAGGGCTTTTTCCACGATAAAACATTCCGGTGCCTTGATATCCTCCAGATTGATCGCACCAAAGGTTGGCTCCAGCGC
>JAESPY010000165.1 GCA_016765435.1 Emcibacter sp. | reverse complement strand
CGGCCAATGCCCGTGATCACCCCCGTAGAGGCCACATCCTTGCTATACATATCATAGGCGGCAAGCTGAGAAAATTCCAGGAAGGCCGAGCCTTTATCCAGCAATCTATTGACCCTATCGCGCGGCAAAAGCTTGCCCCTGTCCAGATGGCGCTGGCAATATTTCTCGCCCCCGCCCTGCTCAATGAGGGCCAGTTTATCTTCAAGATCCGCCACAAGAGCAGCCATCGCCGCCTGGTTGGATTGATATTCCGGGCTATTACGGTTTACGTCAGATTGAATGATCGTCATGGAATTATTCACACCCTAATGTTGCTTATGCCGCATCATACCCCAGAAACAATCATAGATAAAATCACTAATATTTATCTATTGCATAGAAGATTTCTATGGGTGAAATAACAAAGATATCCCATGCTATACAGGGGGAATTTGACGATTGGGAAGATTGAGAATAAAAATTATAAGGGAGGTCTGCGGGGGAGACGTCAATAAAAAAGGCTTTTTCAGCAGGAGCCAACCTGACAGATAGAGACCGTCAGGTGACCCATAAAGTCACCTGACGAAATCATATTATTTTGGATCATGCTTGGCACAAGGATTGTGCTTTTCACAAGGATTATGTTTCGCGCAAGGATTAGGCTTCTCACAAGGGTTATGCTTGGCGCAAGGATTATGCTTCGCACATGGGTTAGGTTTGGCACAAGGATTCATCGCGCCGCCTTCAGCCGCAAACCCGGTGGTTGCAAATAGGGCAACGGACATGGTGAAACCCATGGCTACAATTACTTTGCTCATATTTTTAATCATTTTTTTCATTATCTAAGGCCTTCCTGTTATTTTTCATTCACGTGGTAATTCACTCGTATGCATCTTGATTAATTCATTAACGATTTGTGCAATTAAGCACAAAGATGTTACAGGAAAGAAATTGACAAAGCAAATTTAGACCCATCTAATGTACGAAATTGACCCTATATTTTCATCAATTATTCGTGAACGCTTAACAGATTAAAAAATATGTCCCGAAATCTCATCATCATCGTCACCACATGTGGTCTTATCCTATTGACTGTTCTCCTGTTCACAGGGGAAACACCGCCGTCAGTCGCCGATACGGACGGCCCTTCCCTGCCCGCGGGCCATTGGACGCAACCTTTAAAAACACAAGGGACACCGCCCCAAGACTGGAGCGAACTGGAACAATCCCTGCATCCAGAATCCTGCGCGCAATGTCACGAAGAAAAATATGAAGAATGGAAAACCAGCTTCCACGCCCATGCCATGTCACCGGGTTTTGTTGGTCAGATTATGAACTATAACACCCAAAGCGCCAACGACTGCATGGAATGCCACGCGCCCCTTGCCGAACAGAAACAAGATTTTGCAACCGCCGTTGCCGCCGGAAAAGCCCATCTGGCCCCGGCACAGGGTTTGGCTTCTGTCGGCAACAGTTGCGCGGGCTGTCACATCCGGGAAAATAAACGCTTTGGCCCGCCGCAACGGGATAGTGGCAAGGTCGGGCAAAGTGACTCGGACAATCCCCACGGCGGCGTTTTCCGCACCGTTGATTTTGAAAAATCAGACTTCTGCGCTTCCTGTCATCAATTCCCGCAGGAATATGCCATCAACGGCAAACCGCTTGAAAATACCGTCGCCGAATGGCAGGCCAGCCCACAGGCTGCACAGGGTATTAGCTGTCAAAACTGTCATATGCCAGACCGGAAACATCTGTGGCGCGGCATCCATGACCCGGACATGGTGGAAAGCGGTCTGACGGTAAAATATGACCTCACAGGCGACAAAGCCCGTTTCACCCTGACCAACAGCGGCGTTGGCCATGCCTTCCCCAGCTATATCACGCCGAAAGTCATCATGCAGGCCGTGGCTCTTGATGAACAGGGACAGCCCTTGGCAGACACAGCGGCATCATATGTCATCAAAAGAGATGTGGGATATGCCGGAGGTCGCTGGCTGGAATATTCCGACACACGTTTGTTGCCCGATGAAAGCGCCCGTCTGGAAATTGACTGGGGCGATCATAACCGCATCCGCATGTGGCTGGAAATCTATCCCGATGACTATTACGAAAAAGAAGTCTATAGCGATCTGGTCAAGGAATATACACCGGGCAGTCCCGCACAAGCCCTGATCCAAAAAGCGCTCATCGCCGCACAGGCCAGTGATTTCATCCTGTTCGATACCATCCTTGAAAAACCGGAATAGCGTTACTCTTTTTCAAAGTCTCGCAACGCATCTATATTGTCCGCGACCTTTTCAAAGGCGCCGAGAACATCATCAATATCACGCTCCGTCAGAGAAGGCTGCATATACTCATGGGTGATGATGGTCGCATGGGCCTTTTCCGTTTCGGGACAAATCCCTGCTGAATAATCCACCTCTCCCTTGTAATGGGGGCATTTAAAGGGACAGCCCAGATCACCAAACGCCGTCTGTTCCTGAAACATGGGATAGAGATATATGGGTTTGACATAACCGCCGCCAATGAGCGGGCCGTGACCTTTACGCATGCCGGTTTCCGGCAATTCCGCATGCAATGCTTTTATCAGGGTCGTTCGTGACAATCCCGCCGCCTCAGTATCAAAATTCAACACCGCCGCATAATAAGAATGATCCACATAATCAGCCACCGGAGAAACCGTAAGCCCGGCAATATCCGGCAGATTGCGATTAAAATACTCCAGATTCCGGCGGCGATGGTCCACAAGGCCTTGGCTCTTGAGCAGTTGCATCCTGCCAATTCCGGCTTCCAATTCCCCAAGGCGGAAATTAAACCCGACCATATTAACCAGACTGTCAACCTCGCGCCCGGTTACCACGGCCTCCGCATGATTACGGATCATACACAGGCGGTCCGCAAGACGGTCATCATTGGTGACAACAATCCCGCCTTCGCCCGAATGGATATGCTTGTGATAATTAAGCGANAANACCCCCATATGNCCNAANGTACCCACCGGNCGNCCTTTNTANGTGGCACAAGGGGACTGCGCGCAATCCTCTATCACGGTNAGATTATGGGCGGCGGCNATNTCCATGATCTCATCCATATCCGCCGGATGACCAAANANATGNACCACNATAATNGCTTTNGTCCGTTCGGTGATCTTTTCCCGGATGCTGTCGGGGCTNAGGCAGAAATTCTTGGGATCAATATCGGCAAAAACCGGCACCGCGTTAAAGGCCACNGCCGCNGTNACNGACGCCACCATGGTATAGGGNGAGACAATGACCTCATCCCCCGGTCCGACACCTGCGGCCCCAACGGCGGCATAAAGACCACTGGTGCAGCTGTTGACGGAAANNCCGTGTTTTGCCTGATAACTGTCGGCCCATTCCCGCTCAAAANCNCGCACTTCATCCCCGCCNTAAAAATCTTCNTGCCANACGCCAAGGAAACGNGACAGAACNCCGCTGTCCATGATTTCCATGACTTTTTTCTTTTCCGCATCGCCGATAAAATTATGNGCCGGNAATATTTCGGTCCTGACAGGTTCGCCGCCCAGTAAAGCCAGTTTTGTCATATTTATGCGTTCCACCTCGCTATTTTTCAATCCGGCAAGTTTATCATTATTCACCAGATGTTTACAGATAATATTAATCCCCTATACTCAAGCCCAATGAAGGGACGCTATCATTGTGAATAAACACATTCAGATCGGAAAACATACATTGGGGCAAGGCCAAGCCCCCTATATTATCGCGGAAATGTCCGGCAACCATAATCAGGACATCAATCGCGCCTTCAAAATAATCGACGCGGCCAAAAAATCCGGCGTCCATGCGGTCAAGCTTCAAACCTATACTGCCGATACCATCACCATCGACCATGACGGCGACGAATTTATGATCAGCGAAGGTCTGTGGGCCGGCCGCAATCTGTATGAGCTTTACCAAGAAGCCCATACGCCGTGGGACTGGCATAAAGACCTGTTCGACCATGCGGCCAAAAGGGATATTACCCTGTTCAGTTCGCCCTTTGATAATACGGCTATTGATTTTCTGGAAGACCTGAATGCTCCGGCCTATAAAATTGCCTCCTTCGAGATTATCGACCTGCCGCTTGTGCGATACGCTGCGACAACTGGAAAGCCGCTGATTATATCAACAGGCCTTGCCACCGAAGACGAAATCCGCGAGGCCATTGAATGCGTTCGGGACACGGGCAATGAAAATCTTGTCATGCTCCATTGTGTCAGCGGCTATCCCAGCGATCCGGCGGAGGCCAACCTCAACACCATGTGCCATATTGCCCGTGAATTTGATGTGCTGTCGGGCCTCTCTGATCATAGTTACGGCATTGCGGTACCCGTGGCGGCAACGGCCTTGGGGGCCTGTGTCATTGAAAAGCACCTGACCCTCAGTCGAGCGGAGGGCGGTGTAGACAGCGATTTCTCCCTTGAGCCACAGGAATTTGCCGAACTTGTCACCAGTTGCGGCCTTGCCCATGCCACATTGGGCACCGTAGATTACAGCCTGAAACCAAGCGAGGTTCAGAACCAGAAATTCCGCCGCAGCCTCTATGCGGTGGCCGATATCCACAAAGGGGACAGCCTTAGCCCGCAAAATATTCGCTCCATCCGTCCGGGATTGGGCTTGAAGCCGAAATATTATGATGAGCTGCTGGGTAAAGTCGCCGCCACAGACATCGCCAGAGGCAGCCCATTATCATGGGACATGCTGGAATAGGGAAAAGATATATGTCCGGCATCCTTGAAAAAAAACTGGCCCGAGATTTTGGCTATGATCACGCAGTGATGCTGGGCCGGGCGCGGTCCGGGCTGGTGGCTTTGCTGGAAGTTTTTCAGGATAAAACAGCGGCCCCGACCCCGGTTCTCCTGCCAGAGAATATATGTCCGGTACTGGTCACTGCCATCCGGGCGGGTGGCGGCTGTGCCGTACCGGTTCCCGTATCCCCCCTGACCGGACTGCCTGATGATACGGCGTTTGTCGCCGCCATGGAGCAGATTGAAACACCTGGCATTGTCAGCCCGACCCATCTTTATGGTTTTGAGGGCGTTTATCCCCAAACCATAAAACTGGCCCGCCAAAAAGGCTGGTTCATTCTGGAAAATGATGCCAATGCCATTCGTATGCAATCGGATAGCGCGCCCTTTGGAGATGCGCTTCTGGTCAGCTTTGGTTATGCCAAACCCATCGAAGTTGGAACGGGGGGTGCGTTTTTGACCAATGATCCTGTCTTGGCACAGGCCCTGCGGGACCGTGTTTCAACCTATGATCTTCTGGACTCTGCCGCGCAGATGCAAGAAGAAGAATGTATGCTCAAGCGGCGCGCCATCCGCGCAACCCTTGATACGGGGTCCGCGGAACTGGCCCGCATATGCGATATGGAAACCAGCCTGTCCCGTTTTCGCTTTGACGAAACAAGCCGCGACCAGCTTATGGACAAACTCAATCATTTTCCCCGTGAAAAAGAACGGCGCATTGAACAGCGCGACCTTTGGGACCGGGCCTTGGCACCTCTGGATGATATTCTGTTGCCTGTGCCCCTCAACCAACCTGTTCCTTGGCGGGTGATCCGCAATTGCCCTGATTACCGGGACCATTTTACCCATGCCCTATGGCACCATAATTTAGATGCTGGAATTAATTACCGTTCCCTTTGGCGGGAAGTTCCCAAAAACTATTTGTCCGGCTCTCCTAAACTACCCGATCACTGGGGGGAAAATGTAATTAATTTGTGGCTGACCCCGGATTATGATAGAAATAAAATTTATCATGCAACACAATACCTTATGGAGACCTATGATGTCCTCTGATCCAAAAAATAAAGCAACTGAACGCCAATGGGAAAAATTATATCAACAAGGCGTGGACGCGCCCCGTTATCCCAATGGAAATGTCCTCCGCTGGTTATTTGGGAATTTTCCTAAAAAAGATGCCGACCAGTTCCATCTTCTGGATATAGGCTGTGGCATGGGACGCCATGCCATTATGATGAAACATGAAGGTTATAATGTCACAGGGACCGAATATTCCCAGACAGCCGTGAACCAGGCCAAAGACTGGGCCAATCAGCTGGAAATTGATATTCCCTTCTCACAATCTTCTGCCGATGAACAACCATTTCCAGATGCAACCTTTGACGGCATAGTATGTTTCAGCGTTCTCAGTTACCTGCCTTATGACAGGTATTTACAGGCAACGCGGGAAATTCATCGCCTTCTAAAACCCGGCGGCCAGTGCTTTATCATAGTCAGAAATGATCAGGATGTTCGTAAAACTGTTGGTAAACTCACGGCCCCTCACCAATATAAAATAACGGCCCAGGACCAGGACCAGGACAATGACTATCCTTGGCATAAAGAAGTAGGAATGGAACAAACATTATTGCCAAAGGACGAAATCCAAAAGTTTTTCAGTGTTTTCTCAGACCTCAGAATTGAAGAAGTTACCTCAACTCTTGAGAATAGGAAATATAGGGAAGCCTCTTGGTTAATCTATGCAAGGAAATAACTTTCTCAAAAGTAAGAAACTAAAAATTCTCGTTCGTCTGGATGCCTCACATCATCTGGGGCTGGCCCATGCCGTGCGCACTTCCGAATTATTGCGACATGTTAAAGCATCTCTGGATATTCATCTTTGTGGGTCCGGGGCGGCGTTAAAATTATTTTTTGATAAGAACGTCACTTTCCACGACCTTGCCGCCCAAGTCCAAGAAATGGAGAAAACACGACAAACCATACAGCTTGCACAAGAAATCGCCGCCGATGTCATTCTAATTGACCAGCCAGAACAGACTTGTGCAACATGGCAATGTTATTACGACAATATCCATCCTGTGATAGCCCTCGACGATTACGGCGGAGATATACAGGCGGACCTTGTTTTCAACGGCACCATACTCGACAGTTATCATCAATACCCTCTGGTGTCAGAGAAAACCTCGATTCATTGCGGCGGGAATTATGCTTTAATCAATCCTGTATTTCGTAATATCGCCCAAAGAAAGTCAGAAGGGAAGAAAATCCTTATCGTTATTGGCGGCGGAGATCGGGCGAAACAATGGGCCTTTGCTCTTACCGGCGATCAAAGCCCTTTCCAAAATGCCAAAGACTGCCACATTACCATGATTGTTGGCGGAACCTTCCCGGAAATGACCAAATTACAATATTCCTGCGCAAATTTAGGCATAGAATTACACAGAAATATTCAGCAAAAGAACCTTGCCCGATTACTTTCCAGCCATTCCATTGCCCTTATCACCGGCGGTATGGTCGTATATGAAACACTGGCTAGCGGATGCCCTGCGATCATCTTCCCCCAAGAAAAGAACCTGATTCGGGAAGCCCAATGGTTTGCAGAAAATGATAGTCTGATCAATCTTGGCTACGATGGGGGTATGGACATGAAAATAGTTAAGAAAAAGGTTGCTCTATTATGCAAAGATAATAAATTGATACAATCTCTCTCCTCCAAGGGATGCGAACTTATTGACGGCATGGGAATGAGCAGGACAGCAAAGAAAATGGATCAGTTTTTATCAACAATTAAACGAAATAATACGTCCACATGATGTTGTGCGCACACCAGCCCGTTTATCTGCCCAGCATTCATCTCTTTAACAAGATATCTTTCTGCGACAGCCTTGTGCTTCTGGGCCATTGTCAATTTGTAAAACAAAGCTGGCACAGCCGAAATCAAATCCGGTCCGGCAATAATAAACTCTTTCTGACCGTTCCCGTATTGCGCGGAAACAAAATTGATCAACGCCTGGATGATACACTTATTTGCAATGATCATTGGAAAAGGAAGCATCTGAGAAGCATACGGGAATCCTATTCCAAAAGGCCTTATTTTAAAGATTATTTCCCGGAAATTGAACAGATTATATTACATTCTCATAAAAACCTGATCGCCATGAATAATGCATTGCTCCTAAAATTCTTGCTATGGCTCGACCTTACCCCCAAAATTATCTACAGCGAAAATTATGACATTAAAGATCACAAAACAGATATGTTAATTACCCTGTGTAAAATGACCAGCGCAGCCCAATATGTCTCCAATGAAGGGGCAAGAACATATCTGGATGAAGGCCTGTTCAAACAAAATAATATTCAGCATTACTGGCAGGAATTTACCCACCCCATATACGATCAGGGGGCAAATTTTATCCCCAATTTAAGCATCATAGATGCCCTGTTCAATATTGGTCCCGATTGTGCTAACCTTGTCAGAGATTCCGGCACATTAATTCTCAGCAAATAATCTTAACCATCTCTAAGATTCCAAATACATGATTGAAATATACCAATTAAAATATTTTCTGGCCGTGGTGGAAACCGGCAGCTTTACCAAGGCTGCCGCGCGGGTCTATGTGACCCAGCCCACCCTGTCGGCGGGTATCAAGAAACTGGAAATCAATCTGGACACCCGGTTGTTTGACCGATCCAGCAAACGGGTTTTCCTGACCGAGAACGGCACGCGTTTCGTGGAACGGGCCAAGGGCGTTTTGCATCAGCTCAATCTGGCTGAAGCCGCCATGAAGACCGAAGATACCCCGAAATTACTCCGGCTGGGGGTCCTGATGACCATTCCGTCCGAATCAATCCGGCAGATTTTACAACCTTTGGCACGGCAAGAACCGGGGCTGGTCACGGAATTGTTCGAAGGCACAGAACAGGAAATATTAAACCGCATGGACGAAGGCCGTATTGATCTGGCCCTGACCATCCTGCGGCCCGGTGCCAGAAACAAAACCGTCTCCCTGTATCATGAGACCTATTCGGTTGCCATCGCCAGCCATCACCCGCTGGCCAATGTTAAATCCATAAATCCCACCGACCTTGCCAATGAACCCACCATCGTGCGCAGCCGTTGCGAAGTATTAAGTGAAACCAGTCGTTTTTTCACCGATCATAATGTACGCCCCCGTCTGGTATACCGCACCGCACAGGATGAGAGGGCGCTGGCCATGGTCGCGGCGGGTCTCGGCTTTACCACCATGCCCGACCATTACCGGGCCGAAGGTGTCGCCCGCGTGCCCCTGAAAGGCTATGATCTGAACCGTGAAATCGGTTTTATCCTGAGCGCCCATCATCTCAGTTCAGAGAAATCAGAGCTTCTGGGCCGGTTCATCACCATGACCCAAAACAGCCTACCAAACATCGTCTATCAAAAGATAACTTTATGATTACCGAATTATTAAATATCATCTCCCCAGTATTTTTAATCGCCTTTATCGGCTATCTCTGGGTTAAACGGGGCTATGACTTTCCCACCGATTTTGTCACCCGGATAAATATGAATATCGGCGCGCCCTGCCTTGTTTTCACGGGCATGATGACTTTGGGCGATGGCTTGATGGAGGCCACGAGCTTTATCATGGCAACCTTCATTTCGATCATCCTCTTAATGGTCATCAGCACATTATTTGCCCTTGTCTTCAAATTGCCCTTGCGGGCCTATATCGTATCATTATATTCCACCAATTCCGGCAATATGGGCATCCCGCTCTGCCTGTTTGCCTTTGGGGAAAAAGGCATGTCACTGGCCGTCGTCTATTTTGCCATCAGCGCCGTGTTCCAATTTACCGTCGCCCTGTTCATCTCCCACGGCAATCTCAGCGCAACCAGCCTGACCCGGGTTTCTATGATATACGGCATTGCCGCCGCGGCCTTTTTTATTCTGTCCGACGTGGAAGCGCCGAAATGGCTGATGAATACGACCAAGCTCATGGCCGGTGTGACCATTCCGCTGATGCTATTGACATTAGGGGCCTCACTGGCGCGGCTAAAATTACAAAATTCCGGTCAGATGGTCCTGATTTCCAGCTTCAAGCTTGCCATGGGTATAACCATAGGTTTCACCATAAGCAGCCTGTTTGGCTTTACCGGGATCGAGCGCAACGTGCTGATCATGCAGTCCGCCATGCCCGTGGCGATCTTCAGCTATCTTCTGGCAAGCCAATATAACCGCAACCCCAATGACGTGGCGACCATGATTTTCATCACGACGCTCCTGTCCATGGTGACAATACCGCTGTGCTGACGTATTTAATGTAGGGCCTAGACCCCGTCCCGGACGAAAGGATTGGTGGCTCTTTCCTGCCCAAAGGTGGAAATCTCTCCGTGGCCGGAAATAAATTTTGTCTCATCCCCTAGCGGCCAAAGCTGTGTACGAATGGAATTGATCAGGGTCGCATGATCGCCGCGCGGAAAGTCTGTGCGGCCGATAGACCCCTGAAACAACACATCACCAACAAAGGCATATCCGGCCTCCTTTTGGTGAAAGATCACATGACCCGGCGTATGACCGGGACAGAAATAAACATCCATAGTGATGTTACCGAAGGACACCGTGTCACCGCCCATTAACGACGCTTTGAGTAATGCCGCGCAACAGCCTGAGCTACCAGAAGAAGGTGAGACATATCAGCACGAACAGCAAGAAGTTTTCGACCCAATGGCTGAGCAAATGATGCAGCAAGAACAGCAACAAATGCCGATGGATATGGGTGGCGGCATTGATATGTCGGGCGTACAATTGCCTGATATTCAACAAACTAACGAGATGATGTGATGAA
>JAESPY010000164.1 GCA_016765435.1 Emcibacter sp. | reverse complement strand
ATCATTGGCGGACTTGAAAGTTTCAAAAGAACGGGTCAGATTTTCCAACGCTTCTTTAGTTTCCAATGTCATTTATGGTACTTCCTTTACTGTGATGTCTTCCCGCATCATTGCGGTTAGACGGCGCCATAAGCGCGGTTAAATGCAGAAGACCGGCAACAAATGCGGTCTCATCCACCGCAGTGATAAAATCTGTTTTGAAGGCAGAGATGCGTGCCTGCTCATTCATGGGAAATGTCACCAGTGATATTTCCCATAAATCCACTTGGGCAAGCAGCCGGACGCCATCCGCCCGCTGCGTTGATTTCAATGTATGAAACCCGATAGAAAGACCATCCAAAGCCCCGGCCCCAAGAAGCTGATACGCTTCCCGCGCCCGTCCCACATCAAGGATCAGCCGCCCGCGCACATATAGCCCTCTGGCGTCTTCACGAATTTCATCCAAAATGCCGACCGACTCTTTCGGGTCATGCTGCCAGAGGAATTTAACACCCCCGGCCCCCCGTTCCCGCAAAGACCGTTTGAACGCCCCCGGCAGGATCAGGTCATTACCCCGGTCAACCACATTAAAAACACTGGCATAGCCCTCGAAATGACCAATCCGGTCCTCGGTTTCATAAGTTTGTAAAATCATTGATTATCCAAATGTTTGACCAAGCTGTAACAGCTTGAATTTGACGGCAAGTCCCAATAAAAGAGCCGATAAGAACAGGCGCATGACCCATCGGATCACAGCCTGACGAGCGGTTTTTTTGCTGTCCCGCCAACTGTCCAGAAGAGTGCGAAGTTCCGATATATCAGCCCCGGCATTTTCATCGCTCAGACCCACTTGCATGAGGGCAAGCCTGGCCCCCTCTTCCGAGGCCTGCTCCACCAGATGATAAATAACTTCGGAAGATAAGCCCTGTCGCTCCGCCTGCCGGGCGGCCTGGAACAGACCAGACCCTATTCTCATGTCAGATTATCGCCGCCCGCGATGGCCCCAAGGCCAACCGCCGCCCGTTTTTCATTGGGGGTCAAGAAATCCGCCTGCCCAATTCGCTGCCACAAAGCCTGCCGATCACTGCTCAGGGCTGGCACTGCGTCAAGATCATATTCAAGGCGCAAATCATCGCCAAACCGTGGCGTCAGCCAGTGGTTGAGCGACGACATCATCTTGTCCATCATCGGCATCAAGGTCGTGCGCCATAAAGCCCGGTTGGCTTCTTTGTAATTGCTGTAGGTATTATCGCCGGGGATACTCATCATCATGGGCGGTACCCCAAAGGCAAGGGCGATTTCCCGTGCTGATACATGCTTGGCGTTGATAAAATCCATGTCCATCGGGGAAAAAGCCATCTGTTGCCATTTCAAACCACCCTCCAGAAGTAGCGGCCTGCGCGCATTGCGGGTGCCTTGGAAATTTTCTTCCATTTCTTCTTTTAAGCGATCAAACTGTTCCTTGCTCAGGGTCGCATTACCGTCCTTAGGCTCAAAAACCAACGCACCAGAGGGCCGGGCTGAATTATCCAGCAACGCCTTGTTCCAGCTCGACGCCGCATTATGGATGTCAATGCTGTAAGCCGCTGCTTCCAAAGGCGACATGCCATAATGGTCATCGGTCGGATGAAAGGTTTTTAGATGCAGAACCGGGCTTTGTCCGCTGACCGGGTCCACCGAGAACTGATGTTCTCGGCCCGACAGGCCGTAAACAAACGCTTTGGGCCAACCGGACGCCCCCGGAATGATTTTCATACGGTCCGGTCGCAAGGTATAGAGTTCCGCAGGCAGGCCATCATCGCCCATAACCATTTCCATATAACTGTTGCCCGCAATATTGAGATAGGCATAGGCCGTTTCAAAAAACGCCGTCCGGCCCTGTGCCGGGTTGGGTCGCTTCAACAAATCCAGCAATGGGTGATGGTCCAGTTTCTGATCGCCGCGAAAAAGCACCAAAGGCACAGAACCCGCACTTTCCGACAAGATTCTCACCGCCCGGTGGGTAATGACATTCTTGGCATAGCCCTCATCGGCCAGGCTTTGATAATTCCGGCTTGACCAGCGCGGCTCATTCAAGCCGACCCACAGGGTTTCCGAGCCCCCCAACAGATTCCCCACAGAGCTTTTCTTTTGCTCTATCGTTTTACTCTTACGGAAAAGTCGATTTAACGGTCCCATATTTCTCTCCAATTGCTCTAAAATTAAAACCGGACGAACGGCAAAGTTAAGCCGTTGGCACTGCACTAGGCCCAAAAGCTTCTTAAAAGTTTGCAGGAACGGTACCTTGACCGCCGTCCGGTAATTTCCCGACCCCTTAAAAGGGTCGGCAAAACCTATATATTTCGTATTTGGGGCCGGGCTTGCCCCTGTAACAGCAATTCTGTCACTGCCCAGACCATGGCATCCACCCGGTCCGGGCTTTTCCCGTCGCTCAACCCCGATGGGGTTAAAGCGCACATCTGTTCTTCTAATTCAGGAAAGAATCCTAAATGTCGCACCCGATGTTGTTCATATAAGGCCGCCACAGGTTCCGCCCGCAGGATTTTCCCCCGACTGGCCCGTACCGCCCGGTAACTCACATCCGGGTCAATTTGCCGCAGCAGACTTTCCACCAGCTCGCCGCCGTTATTAACCTCGGCTACCAGTCTGTCTGCCTCATGTTGATGATAGGCCGCCAAGGCCGCTTTCGCCCAACCGTGGGGGCTTAATCCTTGCACCGAGCAATCTTCCAAAATATAAGCCCGGCCCTGTCCATCGCATCCGGCAACAATAATGCCGCACGTATCGGCCTTTTCCCCNCTGGTNACGGGCGGNTCAACCGCCACAATGATCCGGTCAAAATCCGGGGTTTCCCGTATTCTTGTCTGTTCCAGCAGTGAACGGCTCCACAGCGCACCCGGNACATCAGTCAGAATTTCGCCNTATATTTCCTGNCGGCCAATTCTGGTGCCTTCATATTGCCCGACAACCTGTTCAAAAAAGCTCATNGGCAGGTTTGATTTGTTATCATATGTCGACCCCCGGATCACACGCGTTGACGAAGCCGCCACCAGATCACGCAACAAAGAAATATTGCGCGGTGTTGTGGTCGCCNGAACCTTTGGNNCNTTNCCCANCCGCAGACCCAGNANNAGATTGGACCATGTATCCTCAATATAACGCCATTTGGCCAGNTCATCCGCCCAAGCCACATGATGTTGCGGCCCNCGCAGTTGATCNGGNGATTCNGCNGAATAGAGNAAGGCCTGTANNCCGTTGGGCCAGACCAGNTTTTTATTGCTGCTGTTAAAANTNGGCATGAATTCTTTNGGNCTNGCNGCAAGCAAACCGCTTTCGCCCTCAATCATGGTCAGTTTTCCGTCCAGCAAGGTATCCGCCACCAAAGCAATCCGCGCTGGCGCGCCCTTTGGCGCTTTGAGCGGGCTATCACCCTCAACCAGTCCCCTGATCCACTCAACCGCCGTTCTGGTTTTGCCAAATCCGCGCCCCGCCAATATCAGCCAGCAGAACCAGTTCCCCATGGGCGGCAATTGATTTTTTCTGGCCCAAAAGCTCCAGTCATAATTCAGAGCCTCACATTCTTCCTCTGTNATTCCCCGGAANATTTCCGCNCGNCGGTCGGTATCCAGCGCCGCTATCCATTCGGCCAGCGATCTATTGTCTTCGCCATCATGCCCCGGCCCCTCATCCGGCGCCCCCTCATGCCCCGTCAATGGACTTGTTCGCCATCTGGTCCAGTTTCTTCATCAACCGGATACGNGGCGATGNCCCCTTNGTCTGATCGTCCATATCNTGACGCTTTTTGCCATCACCGAAAATTTCCGGCCGATGCGCTTTCAATAAAAAGATCGCGATCTTTTCATCTACGACCTGACCGTCTTCGCCACCGTCACTCGTTTCTTTTCCCATTGCTTTGTCCCATAAATAAGCTTCCAGATAATCCAGAGCCTGTCCCATAGCATTTTGCCATTTTTCTCTGAATTCCGGCTTCATGTTGCGCCGCCGATAAACAAGAGAACGGTCCAGACCCGCACTTGTCGTGGCCTTGGTTACATTTCCCGTCTGTCGCAAGACGTCCAGAAAGATGTCTTCTTTCTCACCACTCCACCGTGTTGTATTCTTTGTCGCTGCCATACAAACCCTCAGATACAAAAAATGCCGCCTTCACAAGAAAGCGGCATAACATTAAGGGCAGAACCCCGTATTTTAAGATGATATGTAAAAGTCATTATTTCAAATACAGCATCCCAAGAGATTTTCCTGAGAGCCAATTTCTGACCGTGAAATAAATACTACACTAGCGAACCCGCTTTGTCAAGCATAAATTCCTATTAATAGGCAATATATGTTAATAATTTAATTAAAACTTGCCTAAAACTTATGTAAACAAATAATATTTGCCTATTTAGCACTATTATAATATTATAACGGCGGATAAGGAATTAAGCCCTCCTTATCCACGATCTGCATATTCAAGACAGTATATGCAGAGTTATCTGTTTATGCGATTTACGGATAACTTTTGATCGAAACCCTCCTTGCGACTTGGTGCTCTCCATTTTTTTGGGGAGCACCATTTTTTTTCTTGAAACCCACGCAGAGGCGCTATAGGGAAAGGGAGTATTAAATTGAAAANAATGGAACAGATCATGGCAAGCTATAAAGTCACCCTGAAAGCCGACCTTAAACGCGGTTCTTTCTATTGGGTATCCACCGTTGATGCCAACAGTGAAGAAGAAGCCATCACGGCCGCCGAACATCTTTTCATGGCAGAGGTGGAAAATTCCGCAGACTGGAGCTTCTCCGACAGTAATATAGAGATGGAATNATCCTTCGCCTCTGTACCCGCCNCCCTTATTNCTTTTCGGGTGACCAACCGGATGACCAGAGCGCNGCNGGNACAATCTCCGGTTCCTGTCCGTTGGCATGAAACCACGAGTCGACGACATAATGTCCCTTGGGGGCTTCGATCTCATGAATNGTGGCCGTATTATGGGGCCAGCGNCTGATATAATTCCCCCGNTGCAAAGGTTTNCCCANCGTATGAAGTCGAATCAGTCCNGCTTNGCGCAATAAAAACAGATANGTACTGGAATTAAAGGCCTCATCAATACAATCCATCTGATCGCGGGTNGANAAATTNATGATCTGNGCGCCGGGATCATCCNTNGNGGTNCCNGTCTTTGGTCCNACAAATTGCTCAAACAAGCCAATCGCCTGTTTAATCAATTTCCGTTCCTCTGCTGCATTCTCGGGGACGGATGCAAAGATA
>JAESPY010000163.1 GCA_016765435.1 Emcibacter sp. | reverse complement strand
CGTGTCTCGAGCCTTCATCGACGGCGAGTGCTGCGATTAAAGAGCCATCGGCAATGCGGGGCAGCCATGTTTCTTTTTGGAGGTCAGATCCGCCAAGGATAAGAGCGCAGGCGGCTGTCAGGGTTGTGCTGATGAGGGGGGAGGCGGTCAGATTTTTTCCAAGTTCTTCCAGTACCACGCCCAATCCCCGATAGCCGAAATCTACACCGCCATATTCTTCGGGTATAATAATGCCTGTCCAGCCCATTTCGGCCATTTCTGCATAGAGATCAGGGTCATAGCCCAATGTTGAGCCGCTGTCACGAAGGTCGCGTAGCGCAAGTACAGGGGCCCGTCCCTGTGTCCAGGAAGCCGCGGCATCCTTCAACATATTTTGTTCTTCATTTAGAACGGCCATAAACCTTCCTTTTCTTTTTTTATTTGGTTTAACGAGGGTCTGGCAGGCCAAGAACGCGCTTGGCCGCAATATTATTTTGAATTTCGTGACTGCCGCCATAGATGGAGAAAGCCTTGCTATAGAGCCANGCGCGGGTGGCNTTCACATCGTCGTCTGTATAGCCGTCTCCCTGCCAGCCCAATCCTTGATGGCCGAGAATTTCGACGGCAAGTTCTGTCCGGTTTTGTTCAATTTCTGATCCGAGGTTTTTAATCACCGAAATGGCGGAACTTGNCCCNGNATCTTCGGAAATTCTTTTCAGGGTCAGCTTNTAGGCCTGNGTNCGNGCNGNATGGNTAATAAGGCGGGNGCGNAAATCCGGGTCATTAATNCGNNCCTGTTCGTCAANACCACTATGNTGTTTNGCNAGCTCAATCAGATTTGGACCTTCGCGGCGNACNGTGGAAAGCCCGGNCCGTTCATGCTGCAACAGTCTTTTGGCTATTTTCCAGCCTTCATTAATTTTACCGACCAGNTTTTCTTTGGGGACTTTGACATCATTCATAAACACCTCACAGAAGTGGGTGATGCCGCTGATAAGCTCAATNGGCCGGACGCTGATGCCGGGGGAACTCATATCAATGAGAAGAAAGCTGATCCCGGCATGTTTTACAGAGGTATCGGTCCGCACNAGACAGAAACACCAATGGGAATGATTGGCAAATGATGTCCAGACTTTCTGGCCATTGACCAGCCAATGGTCGCCTTTGTCTTCGCATTTTGTTTTAAGCGATGCCAGATCAGANCCGGCACCNGGCTCGGAAAAACCCTGACACCANCGNATNTCACCNCGGGTAATTGGCGGGATATGNTGGNNTTTNTGTTCTTCNGTTCCATATTCNAGCAGNGTGGGGCCNAGCATCATCGGGCCATTGCCCACAATAGGATTAAACGCNCCGATCCGGGTCATTTCTTCCTGCAAAATAGCGGNTTCTTCAGTGGTCAGACCGCCGCCGCCATATTGGCTGGGCCAGTGGGGNAAGCCCCATTTNTTACCCCGNATAAGGTCNCGCCATATTTGGTAGTCTTTGTCNGCATCGGCTTGTTCCGGATGGGTTTGATAGGTTAGNGGATTCATACCTTTTAAAGAGACAGGAAAATGTTCCGCAAGCCACTGACGAACCCCGGCACGGAAGTTTTTNCTTTCGGGGTATTCTGAATNGGTCATCGGAAAAACCATCCTTTTCTGTCTGCTTTAGGCTGCTGTCAAAAATTGCAACATAGGTTAAATTTCATCCACTTGCTCCCTTTTATCGTACTTAGCACAGAGATGCAACATTGAAATTAAGATTCTGGGGATGNTNTCAAGGATATAACGGTATATATCTTTAAGGGAAAAGTCCTCAGGTGGGCTATTATATTTTTTAGGATCGGTGTAAAACGCTGTGGTGCTGTTTGTGGCTCTATGCTAAAGTCANCANATGNCNGAGTGATGAAATATTCCAAGGGTGAGGTNGAATGTTTAGCTTATATAGAGGGAAGTGGTGTTTTAATGGGTAAAGACGGGGGNGACAGGCCAGCTAATTACAGTAGTCCTGCAATACGTGANCGCCGCAGAAGAATACTTGATGAAGCGCGNAAAATAATCTCAGAGAAAGGCCTTGGGGGCTTTAGCATGGGGGAATTATGTGTTCGGGCGGGGGTTGCAAAGCGAACCCTCTATAATGCGTTCCAGAGCAAGGAACAGATTATTTCTGCGGCCATTCATGAGTATTTTGATACTTACGTTGAAAAAATTCCCTATAAGACGCCGAATGGTAGCCTGATGCGTATTGTTGAGCGTCTGACATGGATTGTCCGGCGAAATATGCAAATTCGCAATTACATACGTGCTTTGATGGCCATCTATTTTAGCCCGGAAGTTAATTCTGATATTTGGGAAACATTGCAAATGCTGGGCGTTAGCTTCAGTAAGGAATGGATAAAAAAGCTCAAAAGTAAAAGACAGCTCCAGTCGTGGGTCATCGAAGATCAACTGTCCCATGATGTGATCCGTCTGGAATATGCCATTATCAATGATTGGTGTCAGGGCAGGATTGAAGATGAGAATTTTCTGGGTCATCTGTTGCTCTGTTATTTGACCTTCATTGCCGGGGCGACACGCGGTCAGGCGCGAAAAGAAATCGAAGACATGCTGCGGCAGTTAAAAGAGGGAACTTTGATCGAAAGTATCGAAGTTTTACATAAGGCTGATTGAAATTATATGTCAATTTAATGTGACAAACTTCTGGTTATAGCTTACTAATAAATCTGCAACTATGTGCAATATTAAGTAAGCGCGCCTAATGTAAAAATATGACCTGAGGACAGCCCATGAAAACCACTGTAACCGAAATTCTTGGTATTAAATATCCTATCGTACAGGGGGGGATGCAGTGGGTTGGCCGTGCGGGTTTGGTCGCGGCGGTTTCCAATGCTGGGGGGCTTGGCATATTGACCGCGTTAACCCAGCCTTCGCCGCAGGCGCTTCGGGAAGAAATCGAGAAAACAAAGACGTTAACCGACAAGCCTTTCGGCGTGAATGTAACGATCCTGCCCAGCCGCCAGCCTGTGCCGTATGATGAATATGTCAAAGTTATCATTGAGAGCGGGATCAAGATAATCGAAACCGCCGGACGCAGCCCCGCACCGTTTATACCAGCTTTAAAGGCGGCTGGCGTCAAGATCATTCATAAAGCAACCAGCCTGAAACATTGTCTCAGTGCGGAAAAAATAGGCGTGGATATTGTCAGTGTTGATGGCTTTGAATGTGCCGGGCATCCGGGGGAAACGGATATTCCCGGTTTGGTTTTGCTGGCCCGTGCGGCAGAAGAATTAACCATTCCTTTCATTGCGTCCGGGGGGATTGCCAATGGCAGGGGGCTTGTTGCCGCCATGGCTCTTGGCGCGGCAGGGATTAATATGGGGACACGTTTTGTGGTGACAAAGGAAGCCCCGGTCCATGAAAATATCAAGCAATTCATTGTGGATTGTGATGAAACGGACACGGTGCTGATCTTCAGAAGTTTGCAAAATACAGGTCGTGTATTACGCAATGCCGTATCGGAAGAAGTGATCGAGATTGAAAATCGGCCCGGAAAAACGGACTTTGCCGACATTGCCCATCTTGTGGTTGGGGCACGGGGCCGGGAAGGTCTTGAAAGCGGGGATATTAATGGGGGATTGATCTGGGCTGGTCTGGTGACCGGGCTGATCCATGATATTCCCACATGTGATGTGCTTATTTCCCGAATAATACAGGAAGCTGAGGTTGTTATTCAGGAACAGATGAAGGCTTTATCCTGCTGAGGAAGGTAGGGTTTTGCTTTTCCCAATCAGAAAATAATGGCTCATAAAGGCTAAAACAGCCATAAGAGCAATACCAATGGCCATAGGAATCTGGGTCATGTCAAAATGGTCTGCTACCCAGAGGCTGACAAGGGCCGCAATGATATTCTGTGAAAAACCCGCCAGTGAAGATGCGGTGCCGATCATTTTCGGATAGGGGCCAATAACCCCTGTCAGAGCGGAGGGAAAGGTAATGCCAAGGCCAACCATATAGAGGGTCATCGGCAGCAATATCGCGGCCACATGGTTCAACGGTATTAAGGCCAGTATAAGAAGTATCACGCCGGAAAAAGCCATCAGTAAACAGCCGTATTGCACAATACGCGCAATAGAGGTTTTACCAACCATACGCCCCCCGATCTGGGTCCCGATCATATAGCCGACGATTGTGAGGGCAAAATAATAGCCAAAAATAAAATAAAGACTGATAAGCAATAATGTAACAACAAAGCTGAGAGCAATTGTGCGAGTCAATAATGTCGCCTTAATTTTCTGCTCAAGATAGTCTTGTACAATGGGGAA
>JAESPY010000162.1 GCA_016765435.1 Emcibacter sp. | reverse complement strand
TAAATCAAGTCCGGCTTAATGGCAGACAGGGCGTCATAACCGATGCCCAGTTTGTCGGCTTTGCCGGGGCGCATATTATGCATAACCACATCGGCGGTGGCGACCAGTTTTTTGATAATCTCCAGTCCCTCAGGTGTCTTCAGATTGACGACGATTCCCCGCTTGCCGCGCTGACATCCTTCGAAAGGATCGGGCAGGGGCCGCATTTGATCGCCTGCGGGGGTTTCAACCTTGATCACATCCGCGCCAAGGTCAGACATCATCCGTCCCGCATAACCACAGGCAAAGAAGGAGCTAAAATCAAGAATACGGATGCCGTCCAGAGGATGCGTAACCGGTTTTCCTGTGGGGGAGGGCGGCGCTTTTTTCGGTCGTGCCATCAGGCTGTCCAGCTCGCTGTTGTTTGCGCCGACTTTTGGGGCGGGACTGACGGTGATAGCGCCTGCTTGACGAAAACGGATGGCCGGGGCCGCTTGATGGATTGTACCGTAATCATCGTCTTTTAATTCTATGCGCTGGCCGACAAATTCAACCTGTTCATCCAGCAATGCTTCTGCGGGACGTAGCACGGGTAGCGCGGCAATATCGTCGGCATGGAATAATTTAAGCCATTCTTCGCGGGGTTTGTGTTTCATGGCCTCATAAATTTCAACCCGGGCAACCTGATATTCATCATCACTCAGGGGAATGCCCATTTCTGGCCCGTCGATGGTCCGTATGCGGTCGCCAAATCCCAAGATGGTCATGGTGCGTTTGAAACCGCCAATGCCGCCCGTATGTATCTGGATATATTCTTTGTTGGCACATTCAAACAATCCGGTGACAAGACGGGTATGGCCGAATGATGTGCCTTTGTTGTTGGCCTTGGCCGGGCGTTTGATATAGGAAATGCCGTCTTCCTGCCACCACCAGTTCATGGGCGATTGGGCGAGGAAGGCATCAAACAGAGAGGCCTCGACACCCTGTCCAACGCCGTTTTGATGGCGGGCGCGCAGGGCGGTTAAAATATCAATCACCGCAAGGAAACCCTGTCCATAATGCAGGGCAGGATGACCCATATACAAAGGCCCCTCGCGGTAAGGGCTATTTTTTTCCAGCATACCGCCAAAACGTGCGGCGACCAGAGATTCGCCGTAGGGCCGATCCGCATAAGGCGTGTCCTGTCCATAAGCGGTTAGGGCACATATGATCAGCCCCGGATTTTCCTTATTCAGGCTATCGGCATCCAGCCCAAGCTTCACGGCTTCGGGTTGCTCAAGGGAATGGATGAAAATATCTGCCGTTGCGGCCAGTGTTTTAATCTTTGCCAGATGGNCCGCATTGNCGAAATCAAGTTCAACNCTTTTNTTGCCCCGGTCCCAACCCTTNCGGATCAGNTCATGGGCAAAATAGGTGCCGCCTGTGGGTTCGANTTTNACCACATCCGCCCCATGATCATTCAACAGGAGGCTNGCGATGCATCCGGGCATAACCTGTGATGCGTCAATGACAATCAAGTCTTTCAATGGGCCTGACATTATATTTCTCCTGTTTCTGGGCTNTATTATTTATTTATCAAGGGGTTCAAAGGCGGGNAGAATGTGATCGCCTGCTTTGACNGGGGCAAGGNGGACACGCATGCCGCATTCGGGTTCGCGGCCNTCTNTTGCAATAAAAAGACTGGGGATNCGGGCATTTGGNACATCGTCCGATTCAACNAGNATNACCGTGAANGGCACCTCGTCCCGGTGATTGCCGGGCAAAAGACTGCGGGTGACGGTCGTGAAGCTATAGATCNNGCCTTCCGGGGATATGGGGAGCCANTCCATCCGGGCGTCCGGGTGGCANGGCATTATCTCCGGCGGATACCAGTGAAATGTGCCACATTCCGAACAGGCGCTCATCCGNAGTTCACCCTTTTCCANACCCTCATAAAAAGGNTTNAGAAGGTCGGTGTCGAACCGGGGCGGAAAGAGAGGAATACCCATGTNTAGCTCCTTGTCAAAATTGTTGTGGCGTGGGAGTTGCCGCCCAGNCCGGCAATGGCNCATGTCTTNGCNTNCGGCACNTGNGCGGCACCGCGTTCCCCGCGTAATTGGCGTACGGCTTCGATCAACAGGTTGATNCCCGGNACATAGCCGCCCGACATATGNCCNCCACTGGTGTTTATGGGCATTTTNCCGCCCGGCATNNCATGTCCGGCNTGATAGAATTTNGCCCCTTGGCCCTTCTCGCAAAGNCCNANCATTTCGGCCTGTAATATGGCNGAGACACTGAAACAGTCATAAATTTGCGCCAGATCAAGNTCATCCGGTGACAGACCCGCCATCTCGTAGGCTCCGGCAGCGGATTTCCGACCCGGAAGGTCGAGCAAATCCGGGTTTTGGGTCAGGATCATGGATTGAGGCCAAGGATTGGTGCCAACGCCAAGNCCCGCAACCGTNACAGAGGNATGGGGCAGGTCACGGGCGCGTTCNACGCTTGTGACAATATAAGCCCCCGCACCNTCGGTCATCAGACAGCAATCAGCCGCCCGCAGAGGGGTGGAAATCATNGGNCTTTTCAAATANNCCTCATAATCCATCGGCTGNTTNTTNTGAGCNTCTGGATTGAGNGTNGCCCATGCCCGGTGGGTCAGNGCGACAGAGGCCANTTCTTCGTCCGTCAGGCCAAANTCATNGCNNTANCGNTTGGTCATGGCGGCAAAATAAGACGGCTGNCCATAATAGCCAACGGGCATTTCCAGNTCGCCTTTTAACGGCTCCCGCCCATGAAACATNTANGGNCCNCCCGGTGCNGAACAGGAAATGCCGTAAGGAATAAGAACGCAATTCGCCAATCCAGCCTCGATNAGCAATTGGGCCANNATNATGGCCGATGCNGTGGTGGCGGTGCCGCCTGCGGTATCTGTCACNGCNGCAAAGACNTGATGNTTNATGCCCAGATTGAAACAGAGNTCNTCGGTGCTGTGNTTATTCCGGTTGCCAATGATCCCGTCAATATCAGTGATTTTCAGACCGGANTCNGCGATNGCCTTNCGAGAGGCTTCNGCGAGCATCTGGATCAGTGTTTTTTCACTTGCCCGGACATATTCTGTCTCTCCAACGCCNGTTATGGCGACTTTTGAGCCTTCCATCTATATCTCCTGTTCTTTAAAAATCAGCATTGCGCATCATCTCGCGCGCAATGATAATTTGCTGAATTTGTGANGTGCCTTCATANATNCGCAACAAGCGGACATCACGGTAAAAGCGTTCGACTTTATATTCTGCCATATATCCGGCACCGCCGAGAATNTGCACGGCCCGATCCGCCACCCGGCCCACGGCCTCGGACGAGAAATATTTCAGGCAGGANGCTTCCATGCTGACNTTTTCGCCCTGATCATATTTNTGGGCGACAGACTGGATCATGGCTTCGATGGCCATGGCCTCTGTCTGGCTGTCGGCGAGCAGCGCCTGTATCAATTGAAACTGTGCGATGGGNTGNCCGAATTGCTTGCGTTCCATGGCATANTGAAGGCTTTCCGCNATNAGNCGGTCACACATGCCCATGGCGACNGCGGCAATATGAATNCGNCCGCGATCAAGCACTTTCATGGCGGTTTTAAAGCCCANGCCCGGNGTGCN
The DNA here is from genome assembly GCA_016765435.1 of Emcibacter sp. Classification (GTDB taxonomy): domain Bacteria; phylum Pseudomonadota; class Alphaproteobacteria; order Sphingomonadales; family Emcibacteraceae; genus Paremcibacter. Next base: position 229 of record JAESPY010000162.1, on the reverse strand, counting down.
ACCGATGANCGCACTGGCCGGGACGACACAATCGTCAAAAATGACATCGCAGGTTTTCGCGCCGCGCTGGCCCATTTTTTTATCATGAGCGCCCAGGGTAATGCCGGGGGTATCCGATGGAACGATAAAGGCGGAAATGCCTTTGGCNCCTGAAATATCAGGCTCGGTTTTGGCCATGACCGTCAACATGCTGGCCCGTGACGCATTGGTGATAAAGCGTTTGGTTCCG
>JAESPY010000161.1 GCA_016765435.1 Emcibacter sp. | reverse complement strand
GCCGAATATAAATTGAGTACGCACATATTCGTCAAGCAGTTGGATGTGGATGAAACGCTGGCCCTGTTGCTGGTGGCGGAAGGCTTCCGTAACATCGAAGAAGTCGCCTATGTCGCGCCCGAAGAATTTGCTGGAATCGAAGGATTTGATGCTGATTTGGTCGCAGAATTGCAAAATCGCGCCCGTGAATCTCTGGAACGTCTGTCGAAAGAATCAGAAAAAGCGCGCGTTGCATTGGGTGTTTCCGATGAGATTGCCGCTATTGAGGGTCTGACCACTGCCATGATGGTGACGCTTGGCGAAGCTGGCATCAAGACGCTGGATGACCTTGGTGATCTGGCAGCTGATGAATTGACCAGCCGGGAAGATGGTATTTTGCGGACAGCAGGGTTGAGCGAAGAGCAGGCCAATGAGATTATTATGGCAGCTCGCGCCCATTGGTTCGAGGATGAAGAAGTAGAAGAGGCCACAGAAGAAGCCGCAGAGGACGTCGTAGAAAAAACGGCAGAAGCAACAGAAGATTCAGCGGACGTAGACTGAATATTCAGGCATGACGGGAAAATCTGTGTCAAAAAAAGTCCGCGAAAGAAAATGTCTGGTGACTGGACAAACATATGATGTTCGTAAGCTGATCCGGTTTGTCGTGGACCCTGAGGGCCGGGTGATCCCGGATGTGGCGGCGAAACTGCCGGGGCGCGGCGGTTGGGTTCTGGCAGAAGGCAAGACACTGGAACTGGCCATGAAGAAAAAAATATTTGTGCGTTTCGGGCATCGGGCATTAGCAGCCTCTTCCGGAAAGCCCAAGGATGTTGAAAGTCTGGACGAGCCAGAGAATGAGAAGGCTAAAGACCGGAAAGCCCGGATCACGGTGGATGAAGATCTACCCGATATGGTGGAACGGTTGCTTCGGCAAAGATGTATGGATTATCTGGGCCTTGTGAATCGGACCGGACTTTTGGTCTCAGGATTTGAGAAAGTGAGAGCGGCCTTAAAGGCGGGTAGATGTCAGGCTTTGGTCGTGGCAGAAGATGCCGCAGAAGGCGGGCGGCGTAAAATATGCTCGGGGCTGGGAAATGTGCTTGATAAATTGCGGGTGATTGATATGTTCACCCGCGAACAGTTAGGACAGGCGTTGGGTTTGCCCAATGCGGTGAATGTGGCGTTATTGTCCGGTGGAACAACGGAAAGCTTTTTAAAAGAGTTTTCCCGGTATGAAGGCATTGTTATGCGTTAATGTAATGGCATGATGAGCTTTATTATTATAAGTGGTTGAAGGCGAATATAGAATGAGTGACGATAAAGACACAAAAAAATCATTGTCGATATCAGGCAGGAAAACGCTGCAAATAAAGCCATCGGGTGCGACCACTGTTGCTGCGCGGGGGCCAGGCGGTGTGGTTGTTCAGCGTAAGAAAAAGCTGATACTGAAACCCGGTGAAGAAGCTGTTGAGGCTCCGGCTCCGGTCGTGGCAACTGTGGCCCCGAAAAAGAAAGTCGTGTCTTCTGCTCCGGCGCCGAAAAAACCGAGAGCTTCTGGTCGTCAATTGACCGACAGTGAATTAAAAGCCCGCGCTCAAGCGCTGGAGCTGGCTAAGATTGAAGCCGCAAAGCGGGCGATTGAAGAAGCGGAAGCTGCTAAAAGACGGGCTGTGGAAGAAGCCGCCCGGTCCGAAGCCGATAAAGAACAGGCCCAAAAAGCGGTTACAGACGCCCAAAAAGCCGCCAAGGATGATGCTAAATTTCAGGCCGATATCGAGATTAAGCAAAAGGTCGAAGCCGATCTAAAAGCCAAGTCGGAAGCAGAAGAAAAAGCGAAAGCCACTGCCGAAAAAGCAAAGAGCAAACCCGCAGCAGCGAAAAAACCTCTGCCAGCCGCGAAACCGGACGAAGAAAAACGACCTGCGGCGAAACCGTCACGAGGACGGGGAGAGCCGGCACGTCGCACAGGGCGTCTGACGGTGACACAGGCTTTGTCTGGTGGCGCACGGGAACGTCAGCGTAGCTTTGCGGCCCTGAAACGGGCGCGGGNCAAGGAAAAGCGCAAAGGCGGCATGAGTACGGCGGAAAAAGTTTTCCGGGAAGTTATTATTCCCGACATGATTACGGTGGCGGAACTGTCCAACCGTATGACGGAAAAAACCGTTGATGTGATCCGGGCACTCATGAAAATGGATGTTATGGCCACGGCGGGACAGGAAATTGATCAGGATACAGCGGAACTGATCGTTGAAGAATTTGGCCATAAAGTGAAACGGGTCAGTGCTTCCGATGTGGAAATTGATCTGTCCGGTCCAGAGGATGTGGTNGCCGATATGGTCTCCCGCGCCCCTGTGGTCACCGTGATGGGCCATGTGGATCATGGTAAAACATCGGTTCTTGATGCCTTTCGGAAATCTACTGTAGTTGCCGGGGAAGCCGGGGGAATTACCCAGCATATCGGAGCCTATCAGGTACGTATGAGCAGCGGGGATAAGGTGACTTTCCTGGATACGCCGGGACATGCGGCCTTTTCCGCCATGCGGTCACGCGGGGCCAGTGCCACGGATATTGTGATCCTTGTGGTGGCTGCTGATGATGGCATCATGCCGCAAACCATCGAGGCCATCAGCCACGCTAAAGCGGCAGAGGTGCCGATCATTGTGGCGATCAACAAGATGGATAAGGCGGGAGCCAATCCGGATAAGGTCCGTCAGGATTTGTTGCAGCATGAAGTCTTTGTGGAAAGCATGGGCGGTGAAGTGCTGGATGTGGAAATATCTGCGTTGAAAGGTACGGGCTTGGATAAGCTGGAAGAAGCCATTCAGCTTCAGTCGGAATTGCTTGACCTGAAAGTTAATCAGGACCGCAATGCTGATGGTGTTGTTGTTGAAGCCCGCCTTGACAAGGGCCAAGGCTCCGTGGCGACAATATTGATCCAGCGCGGTACCTTGAAAGTCGGTGATATTTTCGTCTGTGGTAATGAATGGGGCCGGGCTCGGGCTTTGTTGAATGACCGTAGCCGTAATGTGAAAAAAGCGGGACCGTCCGTACCAGTGGAAGTTCTGGGCCTGAATGGTATGCCAAGGTCCGGGGACAGCTTTATTGTGGTCGATACCGAAGCGAAAGCCCGTGAAGTCTCTGAATTCCGTAAAAACCGGGAAAGACTGGAAAAAGAAGCCGCACCGAAAGCAACATTGGAAGCTATGTTCGAAAAACTGAGCACAAAACAGGCTGAGATCGTACCATTGGTGATTAAGTCGGATGTGCAGGGATCTTCCGAGGCTATTTCCGGGGCATTGGAAGCGATGAATACCGACGAAGTTCAGGCGAAAGTCTTGCATTCTGCGGTGGGTGGCATTTCAGAATCCGATGTGACGCTGGCGATTGCGTCCGGCGCACCTATATTGGGCTTTAATGTCCGGGCGAGCCGTAAGGCTGCCGATCTTGCGCGTCAAGAAGGCGTGGAAATCCGTTATTACTCGGTGATTTACGATCTTGTGGATGATATCAAGGCGGTTATGTCCGGCAAGTTGGCACCTGAATTGCGCGAAACTATATTGGGCTCCGCAGAAATCCTCGATATCTTCTCCGCCGGGAAAACGGGCAAAGCTGCCGGTTGTCTGGTGCTGGATGGTGTCATGCGTAAGGGTGCGAAAGCGCGCTTGCTCAGGGATGATGTGGTGATTTATGAAGGGGACCTTGGTTCACTTCGCCGTTTCAAGGACGATGTATCAGAGGTGTCTTCTGGTACAGAGTGCGGCATGAATTTCGCCAGTTATAACGACCTGAAAAAAGGTGACGTCATTGAATGTTACGAGGTCGAGGAAATTGAACGCTCTCTGGACTAGGCTGGAAACAAGTGCCGAAGTTTAGGGATATGAGGATATAGATATGTCCAATTCACATTATGATGACCCCAATGATGACCGTGGGCCGAGCCATCGGTTGCTCAGGGTGGGGGAGAATATCCGCCATGCTCTGTCAGAAGTCTTCGCGCGGGGAGAAATTATTGACCCTTCTCTGGAGGGGGTGTCTGTCACCGTGACCGAAGTGCGCTGTAGCCCCGATTTGCGTAATGCGACGATTTTTGTCATGCCCCTTGGCGGCACAAATGCGCAGGATGTGGTCGTGGGCTTAAATCGGTGCAGCAAATATATTCGCGGCCAATTGTCGCGTATGGTGACGATGAAACATTTGCCGAAACTGAAATTCACCAGCGATTCAAGCTTTGGGGAAGCAGATCATATCGAACGATTGCTGAATAGCGCCCATGTGGCCCAGGATTTGGCAAAAGATTCCGATCAGGAAGACGAGTAGCCTTTGGCCCGAAAACGTAAAGGGATCAAGCTGGACGGCTGGCTGGCCATAGACAAACCCTTGGGTATGACGTCAACGCAAGTGGTGGGCAAATGCCGCTGGCTGACCAAGGCACAAAAAGTCGGTCATGGCGGCACATTGGACCCTCTTGCCACGGGTATCCTGCCGATCGCTTTTGGCGAGGCGACAAAGACCATTCCTTTCATCATGGATGCCCGGAAAACTTACGAATTTACCGTCACTTTTGGCGAAGCGCGGGCGACCGATGATGCGGAAGGCGACGTGATCGCCACCAGCGATATTCGCCCGACTGAAGCGGCCATTTTGGCGGCTCTTCCCGGCTTTGTCGGGCGCATCACCCAAATCCCGCCCAAATATAGCGCTTTAAAGATCGATGGTAAGCGGGCTTATGACCTTGCGCGGGCAGGGGAAGACGTGGTGATGAAATCCCGTGAAGTAGATGTTTTTTCCCTGGAATTATTGTCCTGTGACGGACAGACAGCCTCCCTTCGTATGGACTGCGGAAAGGGCACTTATGTGCGCTCTCTGGCACGGGATTTAGCGGAGAAATTAGGGACTGTTGGGTATGTTTCCGCCCTTCGGCGAACCTGTGTTGGGGCTTTTGATTTGAAAGCGTCGATTTCGCTGGAAAAGTTAGAGGATATGGGCCATAGTGCGCCGCCTGAGACATGGATTCTACCCGTGGTGACCGTGCTGGACGACATCTTGGCACTGGCCGTTACGGAAGAAGAGGCAAAGNTTTTGTCCCATGGGCAAAGACTTGCCACCTCAGAGCCCCTTGTACCGGGGATCATCAGGGTGATGACGGGTGACCGTCTTGTGGCGTTATGTGACGTTGATATCACCCCGGAAGGCGTAATCCTTAAACCGGTACGGGTGTTTAACACTTAATTTTTTTATTTTTAGAAGGAGTATATGATGTCGATTACAGCGGAAAAGAAACAGGAACTGATTAAAGATTTTGCCACNACAGATGGCGATACGGGTTCCCCGGAAGTACAGGTTGCCATTCTGACAACAAGAATTGCCAATCTGACTGAACATTTTAAAGATCATAAAAAAGATAACCATTCACGTCGTGGCCTGTTGATGCTTGTTAACAAACGCCGCAGCCTGTTGAGCTATCTGAAATCAAAAGACGAAGGACGTTATCAGGNANTGATTAAACGTCTTGGCCTGCGGAAATAATACGCGGGATTTATGTNGGGCCATAGGGGCCATACACAAAAGGTTTTCGAATTTCTCTGATTGGGGATGGGCCTCAATCAGAGATCGAAATCCATAGGTTTTAAGGTAAGATATATGTTTCAAATACATAGAAAAGAAATTAATTGGGGTGGCCGGACATTGGTTCTGGAAACCGGTCGTATCGCACGTCAGGCCAATGGGGCCGTGATGGTGACATACGGCGAAACATCCTGTATGACAGCGGTAACCGCTGCCAAGACAGCAAGAGTTGGGATCGATTTTTTCCCCCTCACTGTGAATTATCAAGAACGCGCCTATTCCNCCGGTAAAATTCCNGGCGGCTTTTTCAAGCGCGAAGGACGCCCCGGCGAAGCAGAAACATTGACCTGTCGTTTGATCGACCGTCCAATTCGTCCTCTGTTTGTCAAAGGCTTCAAAAATGAAACTCAGGTTGTGGCGACGGTTATGTCTCACGATCTGGAAAATAACCCGGATATTACCGCATTGATCGGGACCAGTGCNGCATTGACCATTTCNGGTCTGCCGTTCATGGGACCAATNGGCGCGGCGCGCGTTGGTTATATCGACGGCGAATACATCCTGAACCCGACTTATGAACAGCTTGAAACATCTGATCTTGATCTGGTTGTTGCTGGCACAAGAGATGCGGTTCTGATGGTGGAATCAGAAGCCAACGAGCTTTCTGAAGACATTATGCTCGGNGCGGTTATGTTCGGTCACGAACAGATGCAGCCNGTGATTGACGTCATTATCGAGCTTGCTGAATTGGCNGCNAAAGAGCCNATGATATTGCCAGAGCCGGAAGATCATTCCGCATTGGCGACCAAGGTTGCGGCTCTTGCCGAAGCAGACCTGCGGGCCGCTTACGGTGAAATCGTGAAACAGGTTCGTTCTACACAGCTTGGAGCCATTAAGGACCGGGTTATTGCGGAATTGACCGAAGCAGACGAAAATGTGGATGCNGGTGTTATTGGCGATCTGTTGAAAAATCTGGAAAAATCCATCGTTCGCGGTGATATCATCAAAACCAAAAAACGTATTGATGGTCGTGACCTTGATACGGTTCGGGCTATTGAGGCCGAAGTGAATATTCTGCCCCGGACCCATGGTTCGGCGNTGTTNACNCGNGGGGAAACACAGGCAACTGTTGTTACAACNCTCGGCACCGGTGATGATGAGCAGTTCATTGATGCNNTNACNGGTACTTATAAAGAACGCTTCATGCTGCATTATAACTTCCCNCCCTATTCCGTGGGTGAAGTTGGCCGTATGATGGGTACAAGCCGNCGGGAAACCGGACATGGTAAATTGGCNTGGCGTGCCATGCGCGCGGTTCTGCCGGATCATGGTGAATTTCCTTACACCATTCGTGTGGTGTCCGAGATTACAGAATCCAACGGCTCGTCCTCTNTGGCATCCGTTTGTGGTGCCTCTTTGTCCTTGATGGATGCAGGGGTTCCTTTGAAACGTCCNGTTTCCGGGATTGCCATGGGCNTGATTAAAGAAGGCGANGANTATGCNGTTCTGTCCGACATTCTGGGTGATGAAGATCATCTNGGTGACATGGACTTTAAAGTGGCTGGNACATCCGAAGGCATTACCTCGCTTCAGATGGACATCAAGATTACCGGGATTACCCGCGACATCATGGAAATTGCTCTGAAACAGGCTGCTGAAGGCCGGGCGTTCATTCTGGACGAAATGAGCAAAGCATTGTCTAGTGGCCGTGAAGAAATGAGCGATCATGCCCCGCGTATCGAAACCATCCAGATCAACCGCGAGAAAATCCGCGAAGTGATCGGNACGGGCGGTAAAGTGATCCGGGAAATCTGTGAAGTGACCGGNGCCAAGGTTGACATCGAAGACGATGGTACCATCAAGGTATCTTCCTCTGATCTGTCCGCCATTGAAGCGGCTCTNAAATGGATCGAAGGNATTGTCGCCGAGCCAGAAGTTGGCAAAATTTACGAAGGTAAAGTTGTTAAAACCGTTGATTTCGGTGCCTTTGTTAATTTCCTCGGCAGCCGCGATGGTCTGGTTCATATTAGTGAGCTGGAAAANCACCGGGTGAAACAGGTCACAGACGTGTTGAGCGAAGGTGACATCATCAAGGTTAANGTNCTGGCCGTTGACGACCGGGGTAAGGTTCGTCTAAGCCGTCGTGCGGTGGATCAGGAAACGGGTGAAGACATNCAGAATAAACAAGACGAAGAAGAATAAGNTCTTCNTTTAGTNATATAGAGGGACCGGGTGGTGGTTATTTCTTGTAACGGGNNGTTTTATGCCCATATAAGAGAGACNCATCCGGTCTTAATTTTANCAGATGCCGCNGTGGGGNCGGNNGTTATNTAGGGTATAAGGGGTGCTATGAGTATACTTGAACCGTTAATGATGTCTGGCAAAGAAGTTCTCCCGCTTGTGGAAGGCGGCAAGGGGATTTCTGCAACCAATGGCATGAGCGCAGGGGCATGGGCNGCTGCGGGTGGTGTGGGTACCGTNTCATGTGTTAATGCGGACAGTTTTGATGANGCNGGAAATATCATCCCNCAGGTTTATCACGGCAAGACCCGTATNGANCGCCATGAAGAATTGGTGGATTATGCCATTTCGGGCGGCGTGACGCAGGTTCAGCANGCCCATGANATGGCAGGTGGCAATGGCCGCATCCATATTAATGTTTTGTGGGAAATGGGCGGGGCAGAGCCGATACTCGAAGGCGTTCTGACCAAGGCCAAAGGTCTGGTGCATGGCGTTACGTGCGGTGCAGGAATGCCTTATAAGCTTAGTGAAATTGCCGCCAAACATGAAGTTTTTTACCATCCGATTATTTCATCGGCCCGGGCTTTCGGAATCCTCTGGAAACGGGCCTATAAAAAATACGGCGATTGGTTGGGTAGCGTGGTGTATGAAGATCCGTGGTTGGCCGGGGGTCATAATGGCCTGACCAATGCGGAAGATCCGCAGGTGCCTGAGGACCCTTATCCTCGTGTGGCGGCGCTTCGGACAATGATGAATAAATTTGGCCTCAATCATGTGCCGATCATTATGGCGGGCGGTGTTTGGTACCTTCGGGACTGGAAGAATTGGATTAATAATCCTGAAATCGGTCTGGTGGCCTTTCAATATGGTACCCGTCCCCTATTAACTCAGGAAAGCCCGATTCCACAGATATGGAAAGATGCGCTGACCAAGCTGTCAGAGGGCGACATTCTGTTGCATCGGTTCAGCCCTACGGGTTTTTATTCCTCTGCGGTTCGTAATCGTTTTTTACGTAGCCTTGAAG
>JAESPY010000160.1 GCA_016765435.1 Emcibacter sp. | reverse complement strand
CTGACCCTGCGTGAGAATACGGAACGGCCGATCACCATCACCGAAGGCACCAACAAACTGGTGACCGTTGATAACCTTATGGAAAATGTTGATCTTGTTCTCAATGGCAAATGGCGGTCCGGCACAAAGCCTGATCTCTGGGACGGCAAAACCGCAGGACGTATTGTTGAGGAAATAAAGAAATGGCTTTTTAACTAAGGCCTCTTTTTAACTAAGACCAGTATCTTTTGGTAGAAATTCCGGAAAACACAGACCTTCGATCAGGTCTTTCAGCGTATGTCCGTCAAGCACGCTGAAAAATGAATTCAGCGCCATTTGCAAGACGCCAGCCAACATACATTGCTCAACAATTTTGCAATTGGAATTTTTATCGTCAAAACATTCAACGACGTTCAAGTCATCCTCGGTATAGCGTATGAGCTGGCCAAGATTAATATCTTGCGCCAGCATACCAAGGCGGAAACCGCCATTCTTCCCGCGAACGGTTTTCAAATAACCGCCTTTACCCAGTTCATGGACAATCTTCATCAGATGGTTTCGGGAAAGCTCAAATACCTCGGAAACTTCCCGGATTGAAACAAGCCGATCATCATTGACCGCAACATACATCAACAACCGCAAGGCATAATCCGTGAAAGCCGTCAATTTCATGACGAAATCCCGTCTTCTGCCTGTTGTTTTAACGCCTCTTGTTTCAACATCTCGCTTTTGCGCATTTTTTCTGACTCAGATTTCAATTGGCCACAAGCCGCCAGAATATCCTCGCCTCTGGGACTGCGAATCGGCGCGGAAATTCCCGCGTCAAATACATATTCGGAAAATCTTTTGATCTGACGATCCTCGGAACGTTGATAATTTGATCCGGGCCACGGGTTGAACGGAATCAGATTAACCTTGGCATGAATGTCATATTTCCGGAGCAACCGCACCAGATTGCGGGCATCTTCATCACTGTCATTGATATCTTTGAGCATAATATATTCAAAGGTGATCCGCCGGGACCCCTTGGCCCCCGGATAATCCCGACAAGCCGCCAGCAATTCTTCCAGCGGATATTTTTTGTTGATCGGCATAATCTCATCGCGCACCTCATTGGTGACCGCATGAAGAGATATGGCCAGATTAACCCCGATTTCCACGCCACAGCGTTCCATTTCCGGCACCACACCAGAAGTCGACAGCGTGATCCGCCGCCGGGACAGGGCAATGCCCTGATCATCCATAATAATCTTTAAGGCGTCCCGCACATTGTCAAAATTATACAGCGGTTCCCCCATGCCCATCATCACCACACTGGACAAGACCCGCCCCTCTGACGGTGTCGGCCATTCGCCAAGGTGATCCCGCGCCACCAGAAACTGCATGACAATTTCCGCCGTGGTCAGATTTCGCACCAACCTTTGCGTTCCGGTATGGCAAAATTTACAGGTCAATGTACAGCCTACCTGAGACGAGACACACAGGGTTCCCCGGTCTTTTGCCTTATCGGGAATGAAAACCGTTTCCACCTCATTGCCATCGGGGAATTTCATCAACCATTTCCGGGTGCCATCTTTTGAGGCCAGATTTTCAATGATTTCCGGGCGGCCAATGGTGAAATTTTCCGCCAGTTTCTGCCGAACATCCTTTGAGACATTCAACATCTCGTCAAAGCTTTTGACCCCCCGGTAATAAATCCAGTGCCAGACCTGTGTGGTGCGCATCTTGATCTGTTTTTCCGGGATGCCTATCTGCCGCAGGCGATCGCCGATTTCCGCCCGGTTAAGGCCAACCATGGTTCTGTCTGCATCAAGCGTGGGACGACTTACAACAGTCGGTTCTGTTCCAAGGGGTAGTGTCTGCATTTTAACTTATACCTTAACGACCGAATTTAACGGTCAGATTACCGGGCAGGATTCTAACGGCANGCCTTTGTAATNGCGTTATGNGNNGCCGTAAAGCCCGAAAGTGAAAAGCGGTANCTGGTATTATTNCCNCGCCCNCTTAACCCCGACATCACAAGGTTACTGCCGCGCTTCATGGCTTGAGACATGGCATTGTCACTTTTCACATCATCGCCCCAAGCCCCGTCGCCTTCTGTAAACAGGCGGAATTTGCGTTTCTTGTCTATCCGCATGGTCACACGGGAATTCTTTTTAAAGTTATAGCCAACNACAAAATTGACCTCATTCTTTATTTTTCGGGCGGGCTTATGGGACACCGTCAGAAAAGGATTGCCATGTTTCAAGCTNTTTGGCGATGAGGATTTCGGAATTGAAATCATGTAACAGACCTTTTCCCCATTGCTTTTCTTCAGCATGAACGCATCCCANTCCCGGTACGTNCCCAGCAACTGACGATTATCCGCCAAGGCCAGATCAGCCATAAAAATAATCCCCGCAAGGGAACAGATGAATGCACAAAAAAATCTTTTCAATTCANAACCTCAAAAAACTGCNTTTTAATAANAAACACATTAGCAAAATCATANGTCATCATCAAGGCAGACATATAATATTTTACACNCCTTGGGCANATCAGACCTNCTTTAACAGAATATCTAAAATAATCNGCTTGCAAANNAGAGGNNANAAAACCGNCNCGCCANGNTCNACCTTGATATCCCCCNCCNATATCCCCNATCTGGCNCGAATTCAAAACCGNAAGAATACNNCCNCCAAAGATTCATANCCCGNCACCAAAGTCTTGATTGATTTTGTCCAAGCCATATAGCATAAAACGNNATTAANTTAAAAAATNCTATANATTATACTCAAATTGTTTCATTTGTAACTAAAAGACATTATCTTTAAGGAGCNCGACCACCATGAAGAAACCATATGCAGACGCNGNGNCNGCCCTNGANGGGGTTTTATTTGACGGCATGACCATCATGGCCGGGGGCTTTGGCCTTTGCGGNATCCCNGAAAATCTGATNACCGCCCTGCGGGACAGCGGNACNCAGAANATNACCGCCATCAGCAATAACGCCGGNGTCGATGATTTCGGTCTGGGCCTTTTGCTGCAAACCCGTCAGATCAAAAAAATGATCTCCTCTTACGTGGGCGAGAATAAAGAATTTGAACGTCAGTATCTGGCCAAAGAACTNGAACTTGAGTTCAACCCCCAAGGCACCATGGCCGAACGNATNCGCGCNGGNGGNGCNGGCATNCCCGGNTTTTANACCAAAACNGGTGTCGGNACNTTGATTGCCGANGGCAAAGAACAAAAAGATTTTAACGGNGAAACTTATATTNTGGAAACCGGGCTNGTNGCNGATGTNTCGCTGATCAAGGCNTGGAANGGNGANAANGAAGGNAATCTNATTTTCCGCAAGACCGCCCGCAACTTTAACCCCATGATGGCCACGGCNGGAAANATCACCATTGCCGAGGTCGAAGAACTNGTNGAAGTCGGCGAGCTGGACCCGGATCANATTCACACCCCCGGCATTTTTGTCCAACGCATCATCCAGTCCAAAGNTCTGGAAAAACGCATTGAACAACGCACCATTCGGACAAAAGGAGAATAATCATGGCTTGGACAAGAGAAGATATGGCCCGCCGTGCGGCACNGGAACTTCAGGATGGATTTTACGTNAATNTGGGTATCGGTATTCCGACCTTGGTGGCGAACTTCATCCCCGACGGCATTAANGTGACCCTGCAAAGCGAGAATGGCATGTTGGGCATGGGNCCTTTNCCNTATGAAGAGGACATTGACCCNGANNTGATCAATGCNGGCAAACAAACCATTACCGAGCTTGACAGCACCAGCTATTTTTCCTCCGCCGACAGTTTCGGCATGATCCGGGGCGGGCATATCGCGCTCAGTATCCTTGGNGCNATGCAGGTATCGGAAAANGGCGATCTGGCCAACTGGATGATTCCCGGCAAAATGGTTAANGGCATGGGCGGCGCNATGGATTTNGTGGCCGGTGTTAAAAAAGTCGTTATCATCATGGACCATAANGCCCGTGACGGCAGNGCCAAATTCNTGAAAGAATGTACATTGCCCCTGACCGGTGTTCGTGTGGTGGATATGATCATNTCGGACGTGGGGGTNTTCACCATTGACGANNANGGCGCNACCCTGATCGAACTGGCNCCNGATGTGACCATTGATGAGGCCCGCGAACGTACCGAAGCCAATTTTAAGNTTGCCGAAGGCGTTTCTTAAAAAATACACGNCTTATATATNTAAAGAGAAAACGGGTGCCTTTTGGNNCCCGTTTTTTATTATTTTCTTTCCTGCCTTCTTAATNTTGATATGATTAATGTTGATATGATCTGGCCNATTGATATTTGCCGCAACAGGAAATCTATCCATGAAAAAACTTGCCCTTCTACTGNNCGTCTATTTTGCNTTGGGANCNNTGGGGAACGCCGCTGAAACCCAATTTATTTTTGCCGACATCAAAAGTGGNCAAGCCATCCTGACCGCCGATGACAATTATTTCAACCGNATGAGNAAAGCGGAAATCGCCATCCGTAGCCNGTCNCCTGTGGCCAATAAAAGCCCCCATGACCTGAAANNCCAATATAAAGCCAATGTCCTCNANTGGACAGAGCAGGANAANGCCCAGATCACACAGCTTGTGGCAGATAATCGGGACANGCTNAATAGCCTCNGCGCNCTTCTGCCCGCACAGNTCATTTTTATCAAGGTGACNNATNTGGTGGAAGGCGGNCTGCCCCATACCCGCGCCAATGCCATCGTCCTGCCGCTNACCGATAAACCTCTATCGGAAAAACTGTTTTATCATGAGCTGTTTCATGTNNTGTCCCGGCAACANAAAGCCNNACATGACAGCCTGTATGCTCTGATCGGTTTCAAACCCTGTGACTTTACGGCCAATGACCACCTCCGCACCATAAGCCTGACCAACCCGGATGTCCCCGCAGAGGGATATTATCTGCCCGTGCATATTGAAGGTCAAGCAGCGGCAATCATGCCCATGCTCCATACGGCACGGCCCGTTTACGACCCAGACATAGAAGGCGGCTTTGGTGGCCATTTCGCTTTTGGCCTATTGAAGCTTACGCTAGATGAAAGAAAATGCACCGTTGCCGCAGGCCCGGATGGCAAGGCAGAATTCCTCAACCCCACCACCGTCACAGATTTTTTTGCCGCCATCGGCCATAATACAGGCTATATCATCCACCCGGAAGAAGTTCTGGCGGATAATTTTGTCTTTGTTATGATGGACAAGAAAGACCTGCCCAATCCCGAAATCCCGGCCCGTCTCAAGACATGGCTTGGCATAGAATAAGAAAGACATCCTGCCCCCATGGCCAACAGGTCCCCTCTTTTCATCGCCGCCATCTATATGGTCGCCTATACCATAAGCTTTTCGGCGTTATGGGCCTGTATTCGTCATTTATCCAGCGATATTCACCCGCTGGTTCTGGTCTTTTTCAGAACATTTTTCGGCATGCTTTTCATCCTGCCTGTCTTGCTTAAAACCCGCCTGCCCGCGCTCAGTTCAGGGCGGTATCCGCTGTTCATTCTTCGGGGCATTCTGAATATTACATCTGTCATGGGGGCCTTTTATGCGGTCAGCCTTATTCCGCTGGCTGATGCGGTGGCCTATAGTTATCTGGCCCCGATTTTTGCCACGGTTCTGGCGGTTTTCATTCTGAAAGAAACCATTGGCCGCCACCGAATATTGGCCATCCTGATCTCTTTTCTGGGGGTGCTTATTCTGGTGCGGCCCGGCTTTCAAACCTTAAGCATCGGCATCTTATCTGCCTTGGGGGCCGCAGTCTGTTTTGCGGCTACCCTCATTTGCGTCAAATTGTTGACCCGTCATGAGAGTCCCTCCATCGTAAGCCTCATGTCCTTTTTCGTCGCCATTCCCATCAGTCTGGTTGCGGCTCTGTTCTATTGGCAATGGCCATCGGGGGAACAGTGGTTCTATATCGTTTTCATGGGCATTCTATCGGCGGTGGCGCATATATGCTTGGCCAAAGCCTTGTCAAAAGCAGATCTGAGCGCCATTATGCCCCTTGATTTTACCCGTATTATATTTGCCGCTATCATGGGCGTTACCCTGTTCGGAGATTCTTTGAACGGTCTGACATTCTTAGGCGGCAGCATCATTCTGGCCAGTGCCGTCTATGCCACCCACAGAGAGAAAAAACAGCAAATGCGGACATCATAAATGAATGAGACATCCTCAAATAATCTGCTCGGCATTGGTTTCATACTTCTCTCCTGTATGACGATAACCATTTCTGCCCTGCTGATCCGAACGATCGGCAAGAATCTTAACCCCTTTGAGGTCGTTTTCATCCGTTGCAGCTTTTCGTTATTATATATTCTGATCCTTCAGGCCCGCCACGGAAAAAAGATATTTGTCTCTCCCCGTCCTGTCCTGCTCACCGCACGCTCCCTGATTTTAAGCATTCTCGTCCTTGGTAATTTCTATGCCATCGTCCATCTGCCGCTTGTTCAGGTGACGGCCCTGCAATTCACCAAGCCGCTGTTTCTGGTTGTGCTGGCCGCGCTGTTTCTGTCCGAGAAAATTCGCCTGCCCCGCACCATGGCAACCCTGCTCGGTTTTATCGGCATTCTGGTTATTCTCAGACCCGATGGCGATATTCAACCCGCACAGGTCATTGTCCTGGTCGCCGCCATCAGCACCGCCATCCTGACCGTTATTACCAAGAAAATGACCCGGGATCATGCGACGAATACATTGGTTTTTTATGGCAACCTGTTCATTGTTCTGCTTTGTCTCGCCCCGACAATATATTACTGGCAGGCCCCCAGCCTGATGCAATGGGTCATGATTGCCGGATTAGGATTGAGCGCTTACGGCGGTCAGGTTTGCATGGTACAGGCCTATCGTTACGGCGAAGCCACCGCCATATCGCCCTTTGAATATATCCGCATCATCTTCATCGCCCTCGCCGGTTTTATCATATTTGACGAGATCCCCGATAACTGGACCATCGTTGGCGCCTTCATCATTTGCGGCTCTACCCTGTTCATAGCATTGCGCGCGGCCCGGAAAAAACGACAGGCGCGTGCGGTTTAAGCTCGACAGGGCACAGTTTGTGGGGCTATATGTTACCAATCAGTAACAATAAACTATTTTTACAAAGCGAGCAAAATCATGGAAATTCAAGGATTATCAGCCATTGTCACCGGCGGCGCATCAGGTTTAGGCGAAGCAACCGCACGGCGACTGGCCAAAGCGGGCGCCCGCGTTACTATTTTTGATATGAACGCCGACAGAGGTCAAAAAGTCGCCAAGGACATCGGCGGACATTTTGAAACCGTCAATGTCTCCTCAGAATCAGATGTCGCAAATGCCCTTGAGGCCAGCGCGAAAGTTCACGGGGAAGCCAGAATTGTTATCAACTGTGCCGGAATTGCCATTGGTGAAAAAACAGTTGGCCGGGATAATGTTCCCCATGATCTTGAGCGTTTCAGAAAGGTTATCGAAGTCAACCTGATCGGCACATTCAATGTGCTGCGTCTGGCCGCGGCTCGCATGGCGGCCCTTGACCCACTGGAAACCAAAGAACGCGGCGTTGTCATCAATACGGCCTCTGTGGCCGCCCTCGAAGGACAAGTCGGACAAGTCGCCTATGCCGCCTCCAAAGGTGCTATCGCAGCCATGGCCGTCCCCATTGCCCGTGATCTGGCGGGTCTTGGTATCCGGATTTGTACCATCGCACCGGGCCTGTTCCTGACCCCCATGATGGAAGGACTGCCACAGGAAGTGCAAGACTCCCTTGGGGCCAGCGTTCCTTTCCCAAGCCGTCTGGGCGCGCCCGATGAATATGCCCATCTTGCCCAGCATATTTGTGAGAATGCCATGTTAAATGGCGAACTTATCCGCCTTGACGGTGCCATTCGTATGGCTCCCCGGTAGGAAATACGCTTATTTAAATAACCCGCATTAAAAAAGGAGCCTTCTTAAGGCTCCTTTTTCTGTATCAGGTTTCTGTATCAGGCTGTACCTGTTGAGAATTAGTTCAGGACCATGACATCCCGGTTGAGCTTGCGGATAATTTCCTCACTCTTATTCCCGCGCATCGCCGCCATAATACCCCGGCGGGACAATGTTCCGATCACCACGATATCCGCCTCAATATCATCGGCAACCTTCGTAATTATATCCGCAGGAGCGCCCTGATGAACATGGGTATTTTCCTGTTTGGTATCGGTATCCCGCAGCAATTTGGCGCGATCCGGAAATTCCGTGGAATCCTCATACGCATTTACCACATGTTTCTCGGCACCGTAAGCAATCGCCATCTGTTGAGCTCTTTTGAGGATTTTCTCATTCAATTCCACATAACGGGGATTGTCCGTCTGCATATTAACCGCTGCCAAAATACGTTTCCGCTGTGCTTGTGCTTCGGGATGAACGATCAGAACCGGGCAAGGAGACACCCGAAGCAGCGCCCATTTGGCTGCCGACATATCATTGCGGCTATTTGCCGTTTTATGATCGGACATAACAACCATATCAATGTTATGACGTTCAACGCTTGCCAGAATGGAATGGTGCCAATCCGCTGTCCAAAAAACTTCGGCGGTATATGTGATGTTATTTTTCACCAATGGTCTGACCAGTTCCGCAAACCAGTTGTTGTCACAATAAAATTGGAACTTATCATTGCT
The DNA here is from genome assembly GCA_016765435.1 of Emcibacter sp. GTDB lineage: Bacteria > Pseudomonadota > Alphaproteobacteria > Sphingomonadales > Emcibacteraceae > Paremcibacter. The sequence continues at coordinate 884 of JAESPY010000160.1, read as the reverse complement.
TTTCCGCAATTCATCCATTTCAAATGAAATAAACAGATGAATTTCCACACCGCCGTCCATCAATTCATTCATTTTCAAGGCCCGCTTCAGGGCATATTGCATATCCTTGGCAGGATCAATAACCACAAGGACATTGTTAAAGGCCTTTTTCTCATCTGACATAATTTATCTTCGCTTTCTATTTTCTTCTGATTTTAGCATCTCAACAACAGAATATACCCCTAAGACATATGATATTTTTCTGTAATTCATATTACATGGCTAAAATATACATGTTAAACGCCAGAAATAATTGACCTAGGATAACTTAATATCTTTAATGAGTTTATTAATGAAATTTGCCAAGGCCACATCTTTTTCCGTCACACCCCCATCGCTATGCGTTGTCAGAACAATTTCAACCCGATTATAGACATTAAACCACTCCGGGTGATGGTCCATTTTCTCTGCCTTCAGAGCGACGGCCGTCATAAAGGAAAAGGCCGCGTTAAAATCCCTGAAGACCACATGACGTTCGATGGCATTCCGTTTGTCACAAACTGACCAGCCGTCCAGCCCCTGTAAAGTAATTTTGATTTCACTGTCGGTTAATAGTCCCATTAAAATTTCCTTTAAAGTTTATCCTGCCGGATCAGGGCGGCGACATATTCCGGGACAATCTCTGTTGCCCGACCATAACGCCCCGTGGCAAATGAATTTTCCCCATCCGAAGGCACCAGATTAAGCTCCACCGTTTCCGCACCATATTCCGCCGCCACCTGAACAAAACCCGCCGCCGGATAAACGCTGCCCGATGTACCGATTGAAATAAAAAGATCGCATTCCTTCAAAAGACCATTTATCGCGTCCATATAGAAGGGCATTTCCCCAAACCAGACAATATG
>JAESPY010000159.1 GCA_016765435.1 Emcibacter sp. | reverse complement strand
CCCCCACAATCGAGCCTTCTGGACCTTTGGCGGTTCCTCTGGATAATATTGCCACGCGATATCTTGATTTATGGCAGGATAATCTGCGCCATTGGGCAACCGATCCTGATGCGCTGGATAAATGGCTTGCCGAAACAGCGCGACTGATGAAGTCACCCGATAAAAATACACCCGAATAAAGGGAATAGGTTTTAAGGTCATATGCAATAGCCCGCCCTCACCTTGACAAAAACCTGTCGTTAATATAGTGTAATATTATTACATTACATATAGCGGTAGTGTTTCATGTTTAAAAATAATAAATATCATTACAAATTCTGTTTTCCCGGCGATCGGCATATGGTCGAGCGATCGTAAGTCTCGGAATCTCACAGACCATCTTCACAAAACATACTTAAAGATGAGCAGCGCTTATCCAATCTACCGGGTTCCTATCTAGGGGACACGAAGGGGGCGTTGTTGTGAAATAAAATTATGACATAATAGGAGAAGACAATGATTAAACGTTATTCAACCGCATTATTTGGCGCATTGACCATTACTTTCTTTCTGTTTTTGGGCATGCATTTCCTAATTGTCCCTGAGGAAGCTGAAAAACCCCTCATCAAATCCCATGGTCCCATCATCCTTGGCATAATCCGTGCCCCGGAACTGCCTCTCAAAAAAATTACCAAACCGGAAAAAATCATAGACATCATAGAGCCTATAGCTTGGACAAACCCGACACAGAAAAACCCCGCCAAAAATACAATAAAAATTGGTCGTTTCACCCCACCGAAAAAAAACGGCCCCACTAGCCCACGCGGCATAGGGCTAGCCAATGGCGACATCCAGCCCCTGCGAAAATTTGCCCCGGCCTACCCNCGCGGTCCNCAATCNAGAGANATNGAGGGCTATGTCATTGTCCGNTTTACCGTCAANAAAATGGGCGCTGTGGAAAATATNACNATTGTTGANTCCANCCATAATGCCTTTGAGCGTCCTTCGNTGCGGGCCGTTGCAAAATATAAATANAAGCCGCGCGTGATTGACGGCNTCGCTGTTNAGGTTCANGGCGTGATGGAAAAAATCAGTTTCAAACTAGAAGACAGTTAGGGACTGTTGATATTCANCCCATTTTACCTATAGTAAGTTTTTTAGGTAAGAAAATGCCCGATAACAANACACAACAAATCAGAAACGGCCCTCACCCCCTCTCCCTNCATGTGGCNAGCAGCNCACAGAACTGGACAGGCGCNGCGGNGGCCTTTCCCCTGTTTCANCTTGGCGGCNTNCAGATACATCCTGACCTGAAACAACAGGCGGAAAAACTNCGGCAGGATATGACCGGGGCTGATCTGNAAAAACTACANCTCATCATCATGNAACAGGCACAGACGCGCCTGTCTGATATGCTGGCCGGGCTTCGGGCTTACCAACATCACCCCTACAAACGACAGACACCGCCCCGGCCCCTGTTTCACAAGATCGGCACCACAGAGATTCGGGATTATGGCACAGACCTNCCCGANGANGCCCCNGTGGTTCTTGCGGTNCCCTCNCTGGTTAATCCGGCTTATATCCTTGACCTTGAGGAAGATCACAGTTTTATGCGNANNTTGNCNGGACAGGGCATNCACCCCTATCTGCTGGACTGGACCGNCCCNGCACNAGAAGANCTGGAATTTGGTCTGGAAGATTATATCCTGAAACGGCTGATCCCTTTGATTCGTGAAATCCATCNCCATCATCGTAANAAANTTCANCTNTTGGGCTATTGNATGGGGGGAAATTTATCTCTGGCCGCTGCGCANATTNTNCANCCCGANGAGATCATTGAAAGCCTGACCCTGATCGCAACACCGTGGGATTTNCACGCNGCACAGCCNGCCCATCTTCCCGCCTTAACGAAACATTTNCTNAAAATGGANGCNCTCAGCCAAAACANCCNGGCCATNCCCATGAATATACTGCAGCTTTTCTTTTTCNGTCTGGACCCGACCCTATCCGACCGGAAATTCCGCAAATTTNCCGGATATAATCCCGACAGCCCAAAAACCCGGAATTTTGTCGCCATAGAAGATTGGGCCAATGAGGGCTGTCCCCTCTCNCCACGGGTCGCCAAAGACTGCCTGATCAACTGGTATCAGNAAAATCAGCCNCATAATGNNGNCTGGCGCATCGCGGAGCAAATNATTGANCCCGGCAAACTTACCCTGCCCGGTCATATCATTACCCCGAAAACCGACCGCCTCGTTCCCCCCGCATCTGCGAAGGCCCTCCAAAAGAAATTACCCGNTTTTCATCATACTGTCGCAAATGGCGGTCATGTTACGATGATCGCNGGCGACTCNATAAAAACAACTTTATGGCAGAAAATAGCTTCANACTTAAAATAATATTACAAAAATTAAGTTATAAAAGTAACTATTGCAAAATATTTNATTATATCNTATAAAAANTTTAGATCTTACATATCTTCAATAAACTGTGANAAAGTTTAATTTGCATTTTCATGGTGCAGTGCGATAATAGGCGGAATATCCNNGACTGAAANACCGGACCNNGTGATATAAAGTATATGAACTCGATAATATTAAGGAAAATGTCATGACTGAAGTTGCCATCATCGCCGCCNTGCGCACCCCCGTTGGATCNTTCAACGGCNCATTAAGTAAAGTTCCCGCCCATTATCTTGGCGAAGTCGTCATNAAAGGCTTGCTGTCCGAAACCGGCNTCCCCGCAGCAGACGTCAATGAAGTCATCCTCGGTCAGATNTTAACCTCTGGNGCCGGACAGAACCCTGCNCGGCAGGCCTCTATCAATGCCGGACTGCCCAATGANACCACGGCTTTTGGCATTAACCANCTCTGTGGATCGGGTCTTCGGGCTGTNGCCATGGGATTTCAGGCCATCCAATGCGGTGATGCGGATGTTATCATNGCCGGTGGACAGGAAAGCATGAGCCANTCTCAGCATTCTGCCTATCTGCGCNGCGGTTATAAAATGGGATCAGCNGAATTNAAAGACACCATGATCTGGGACGCGCTGACCGATGTTTTCAATGACACCCACATGGGCATTACCGCCGAGAATATCGCTGAAAAATGGNANATCAGCCGGGAANCTCAGGATCAATTCGCNGCNGCTTCACAGAATAAAGCCGAAGCCGCACANGCCGCCGGAAAATTCAAGGATGAAATTGTCACCGTGACCATCAAAAATCGTCGCGGCGATATTGAAGTTTCCGAAGATGAATATATCCGTAAGGGCGTCACAGTAGACAGCCTGTCCGGGATGCGCCCTGCCTTCAAAAAAGACGGCACGGTCACTGCGGCCAATTCCAGTGGCATTAATGACGGAGCCGCTGCTGTCCTGATGATGTCAGTGGAAGAAGCTGCCAAGCGCGGCCTGAAGCCCCTTGCCATTATCAAATCATGGGCCACCGCAGGCGTTGACCCTTCTATCATGGGTATCGGTCCGGTTCCAGCCAGTAAAAAAGCCTTGGAAAAAGCCGGATGGACTCTGGACGATGTTGATCTGGTCGAAGCCAACGAAGCCTTCGCCGCACAGGCCTGTGCCGTGGGTCAGGAGCTTAACATTCCGGCGGACAAGCTGAACGTTAATGGCGGTGCGATTGCCATTGGTC
>JAESPY010000158.1 GCA_016765435.1 Emcibacter sp. | reverse complement strand
TTATGTTCAGCCGAATAACGGCCCGGACAAATCCACGCCGAGAAAATCTCCCCCAGATAAATAAACCAAAAAACATATAGGCAAAGCTTCACATATTCCCTGAATGAATAAGGGGCTGGTTCAGATTATCTGAACCAGCCCCTTAAAAAAGCACTCAATAAACTTGAATAGGCTTGATGTTAAGCCCCGTCATCCGCTGTTGTTTCCATCTTGTCGGAATAAACCTTACGGCGGAACTCTTCTGCTTTTTCAGCATCTTTATCCGCGACGGAGCCCTCGGCTACCTCTGGAATACGAACCCAGCAATCTGTACCTTGCTCTCTGATTTTTTCACAGGCAACCTGCGCTTCTTCCAGACTGGTCAGGGGACCGGCATTCAGACGATAATAAAACCCATGTGGGCCGCCTGTATATTTGGCCTCGCCGAGGTCTATTTCCGACCGGCGCGGTTCCAGATCGCCAATGATGTCAAAATATTTCTTTTTCAGTTTTTCCCATCCAGGCATCAACTCAGATTTTTGACGATAAGCCGCAATCTGCAAAGCCCATCCCTGTGGTCCGAGAAGCGGCGGAACATTATCTTCTTCCGGTTCGGATACTGGCTCTGGTTCTGGCTCCACCATCGCCACTGGCTCCGGCGGAACTTCCACCAAACGAGCAACCGTTATATTCTTGACCCGGTTGTTATTGTCATAGGTTTCATTGGCCACCTCGGACAAATCCGTTTTAGAAGTGGTGGACTGGCGAACAACCGCATCAAAACGCTCATCCATGGGCAGACTTGCCAAAATACGGAAATAACCCATATTTTCATTGGTCAGATCAGGCCCATTATCAATAGACAGCAGACGGTACGACATCACCTCATCCCCGGCCAAAGCATAAGCCATGGCGAGATTTTGCCTGTGGGTTGCATCGGCATCTTTATGTTGTGCTGCCTGCTTCAAAATATCGATCGCCTGACCATGACGGGATTGCAATGCCAGTGACAGACCATAATTATTCAGTAGTTTCAAGTTATCTGGATCAATATCCAGACCNTCNTTNTAAATTTCCATGGCNGCNCGGCCATTACCCTGTAACTCNAGNGCCANNGCNAGNCTGCTAATGGATTCNACNTCACGGGGNTTNATNGAAATCGCATCATTCAGGATCGGNACNGCCATCGTTGGACGGTTAAGAGAAATATAGGCCTTGCCCAATCCTCTNAGCGCCCGTGGNTTTTGTTCATCACGNGACAAAGCAGCNTTATAGGCTTCNTCTGCCTGTTGATATTGNCCAATGGCCCGNAAGCTNTCCCCAAGTCCNACCAGAGGTTCTGAAGCAAAGGGATGATATTTCATNGCCCGACGATAAAGTGGAATGGCGGCATTATGATCGCCCTGCGCTACCATTTCATTAGCCAATGCGATAAAGCTGCTTTCAGATGATCCACCTGTTGTCTGTACCGCACTGCTACTGGTGCTCTCATAACTTGTGGTTTGATAGTCCGATCCGCTGGAACAGGCCACAAGAAAAAGCGGCACCGCAACGGAAGCCAATATCTTACTCAAGGATGCGCCATACTTCTTACGGGATATGTCCCCCGAGATATTCTTATCAATTTTCATCATCTTATTCTCCATTTCATAAAGGTCTCCGTTTTCGTCGGTTCACCCTTAACTGTTTTGAGATGCAATTTTCAGCCCGGCAACCTTGTCACCGTTCTCCCCCAGATAAAGATCCAGAGCTTCACTGATAATTGCCTGACAACTTTTACGCGTATAGGCAGAAAATATCCGTAATTTGAGATGATCTTCTTCTTCCATGCGCAAAGTCATAGCAATACGTTTATGAGCTGCATGCTTGTTTGACGATTTTATCGATTTTGATTTTCCATCCACGCCCTTGCTTTTAGCGGCCTTGATATCGACATTGGCCTGCTTTATAATTGGAGCCTGCTCAAGCTCAGGCTCAGGCTTATGCTGAGCTGTATTCTGAAAACGGTTCGCCTGTTGATTCAGCATCAATGACGCCGGCGAAGGAGCCGCAGAACCTTTTCTTGCGAGCAATGCACCAGTCAGCCGAGATACCTGTTTTATACTTTTATCATTCGCCATCATCTTAACCCTGTACCTGTCTGCGACCAAAACCACCACGCGGTTGCGAAGCCTTACCCTGAACAGCCTGATGTTGGAATACGGTTCTTCTGAAGTTCTTTTCCAACCGATCGTTAATATATTCCCATAGGGCTTCGATCTCTGCAGCTGATTTCCCTGATGGGTTCACTTCCATAACGGTCCGGCCATCAATCATAGATGAAGCATATTCCGTCCTGTGATGAAGGGTAATCGGCGCCACTGTCCCATGTTGAGACAGGGCAATTGCGGCATCGGAAGTAATCCGTGCCCGCGGTGCGGCCCCATTAATCACAAACATAAACGGCTTATCGCTTCGGTCGGCCAGTTCAACAGTACCCCCTGCGGCCCGAAGGTCATGAGGACTAGGTCTTGTGGGAATTACAATCATATCAGCGACCGCTATAACGCTCTGAATAGCCAGCGTAATGGCCGGGGGCGTATCAATGATCGCCAATTTAAAACCTTGCGAACGCAATTCGTCCAGGTCAGTCATCAAGCGCGATACATTGGACTGTGCAAAGGCAGGCGTAGGTGCTTCCCGCTCATTCCACCATTCTGTCAAGCTTCCCTGCGGATCTGTATCAATCAGCACCACGGGCCCCGCGCCTGCCAGTTCCGCCTGCACGGCGACATGACCGCTTAGCGTTGTTTTGCCCGATCCACCTTTTTGTGAGGTAAATGCTAATACACGCATATATTTCAACCCTGTTCTATTTACAGAAAATGTCTTGTCTTACCCAACTTGATAATTTACGAAGACACTATTACAATGGTGTGATTATGCCGATCAGGTCTTAAGAAATCGTAAAGCTAGACGGCTTTTGTCTTTTCTAACGCTTTGATAATCAATGGATTATTCATAAAATTTTCATTATATTAGTCAATATTCCAAATTTGAACATGTGAACATACGTGCATAAGCACAGCCCGAAGGAACATAAGAAGATGAAAAGACCCATCCCAATGAAACAACTTTTGTCCACGATGATACTCTGTGGCTCCCTGTCATGGCTCCCTCAGTCGGCACTGGCAACTGTTGCGGACGGGGTCTATGCTTATGAAAAAGGTGACTATGAACAGGCCCGCATGGAATGGCTGCCTTACGCCGCATTGGGCAACCCAAACGCCCTGTATAATCTGGGACAGCTTTCCCGCATGGGCCGGGGCATCGCGCAAAATTATGCCAAGGCAGAAGAATATTACCTGCGCGCCGCAGAGAAAGGCCATGTTGGGGCCCAGCGCAATCTGGGAACGCTTTATTATTTTGGCCGTCTGGGGGAAAGTGACCTCCTCAAAGCCCACAATTGGCTTTTAAAGGCCGCCATTAACGGCGACAATCGATCACAACTCATGACTGGCACCATGTTTTACAACGGCGAAGCGGGAGAAAAAGACACCCTCAAAGCCTATGCCTGGATCATGCTGGCCTCCCAAGCGGGACTGGGTAATGCCACCAGTGCGCTGAACAAATTGAATGCCGTCATGACGGAACAACAGATAAATCAGGCCAAAGAACTTGTTCCCGCCATGATTTCCCGTCAACTNTCCCCCGATGATGTGGGNCTTATGGTCAAACAACAGGATAGCACCNGCCANAATATGGCNGNATTAAANACNCCNNAGCCTGAAAAANCCAAAGTAGCNGAAGAAACCNNNNCGTCCNCNTCCTCTACCATGNCAGNGGCNGATAACTTNCGGGTACANCTTGGNTCNTTCCGTACNGAGNCAACAGCNCANAAGGCNATGGATCAGATAAAAAACAAGCTTTCCCCTCTTCTGGATGATACAANTTCAAAAATTGAATTTGCCGACCTTGGNGAAAANGGTATCTATTACCGTCTGCAATTACATCCCTTTGAAAATGCCCTTGATGCNGNACAGCTNTGTNCTCANNTCNAGNNGNANGGNCAGAGTTGTTATGTGGTTAAAGTGCCTTAAATGTGACTTCCACAAGTCCACGAACACTATTACCCATATAGATCGCTTCTGCCCGCTGTAAATCAGGTAGCGTCAGGCATTTCTCCTTAAGTGGAAAGTCGGCATCCGCCATCAAAGATTGACGTAACGTGCCATTAAGCAAACCACTATCCAATGGCGGGGTATAAAGAATGCCATCCAGTTTCAGGAATATGTTATTATACGCCCCTTCGGTAAGGTCGCCCTTCTCATTGAGAAAAACCACATCATAGCTGCCATATTCCTTCATGTGATACTTTAATTTTCGGTCATAACACCCGCGATCTGTTGTCTTATGAAATAACATGGCGTTCTCACTGTCCGTGGCTTCAACGGATAGGGTAATGAATTTATCCTCATCCTTTTCATCATTCCCAAGGGCTGTCGATGTAATGGAAATATGACCCGACGATGACAGCAGCAAACGCACTTTCCAGATTTTCAGAGGATCAAGATAAGCGGCATGGGCCTTCAAATCATCTCTTATGGCCTGTTCATCACAGGGAAAATCAAAATATTCCGCCGATGACGTTAAGCGATCCATATGCAGGGCAAGAAGATCATAGCCCTCTCCGTCTGTGGACTCGGCCCAACGCAGACTTTCAATCAAAGAAAAATCACGGAATTCTCGGGTGGCAAAATGAGCCTTTAACAGACATTCATCATATTCCGCCCGCACATCTGAATCCGCAACAATGGCACTGCCTATACCCATTTCACCACGGCCATCCTTGTCGATGATAACGGTGCGAATGGGAACACTGAAACAACCATCGCCATCCGGCCCCATATAACCGATCGCCCCGGTATAAATGCCACGCGGGCTTTTTTCCAGTTCGGAAATAACTTCCATAGCCCTGATTTTCGGTGCCCCAGTGACAGAACCACAGGGGAACAAGGCCTCTATCATATCGACCATATCCAGCCCCTTCGGCGTTGATGCCTCTATGGTAGAGGTCATCTGGAACAGGGTGCGGTATTTTTCCACATCATACAGGCTTTTAAGTTTTACCGATCCGGGCGCTGATATTTTAGCAAGGTCATTGCGCAACAGATCAACGATCATCAGGTTTTCCGCCCGGTTTTTCTCATCATGGTGCATGAAGTCTACCTGATTCTGATCTTCCGCCCCTGTCCTGCCCCGCGCACAGGTTCCTTTCATGGGACGAACCGTAATTTTTGATCCCTCCTTGCGAAAAAACAATTCCGGGCTAAGCGACAGAACCGACAGATTATCTGACGTTATAAAGGCCCCATATTCAACTTTTTGCGCCTGTCTCAAGGCCGCAAAATAGCTTTCCGGCAACCCGCTAAAATCAAACTGGGATTTCAAAGTAAAATTCACCTGATAGACATCACCTGCCGTCAGATAATCATCAATTTTAATGACCGCATTTTCATAAGCCGTCCGGGAAATATTCAGCCGTATATTTTCAACGGCATAGCCTCCCTTGTCAGCGGCCGCAGCCCAATACGCATCGCTATCTGCTGCATTTATTTTCTGGCATTTCTTAAAAACGCCAAAGGAGACAAACGGCACAGCATAGGAATTCCGCCCCAATATCGCGAGTTTCCCTTCCAGAAAAAGTCCGGTTTCATAGCTGATCCATCCCGCCAGATAATATCCATCTGCCAGATATTGCTTCATTTCCCGAAAGGCGGCATCAATTTCATCCGCGCATGTCGCGACAATGACATGGACCGGGTTCTGGAACAATTTTGCCCCTGTCCCCTGCTTCCCTGTCCGGTTGTTATCGAGATATACCGAAAAATTTCCGCCTGATTGTTGCGTCTTAGACATAAGGCCGTAAACTCATAAAATATTAATTAGAACATTATCACAGCCCCGGCCGTGTCGGTCAACCGGACTTTCACAGACGGGAAATTTTTCAAGCATATTCTGATCTGTTCTTCTGCCATGACACTAAAAACCGTGGACAATGCATCCTCCATTGTCGCAAGCGGGGCCACCACAGTCACGGGAAAAACCCTATAAGACTTCAAAGGAGAGCGCATTCTCTGTCCCGTATTATCCTTGACCTTGATTCAGGACATATTTTATGGACTTGATCACCATCAGTCTTATATTCCTAAGTCTTACCGGATTAATGAAACACAGACGGTCCAATAAGGGCAGACGTAAAAAGAAATAAACAGATAAGGGCTCTCCGTGACACTATTGCAAATTATCGTGCTTGCCATTGTTCAGGGCATTACCGAATTCCTGCCCATCAGCTCATCGGGGCA
>JAESPY010000157.1 GCA_016765435.1 Emcibacter sp. | reverse complement strand
ATTTGCAGGGGCCGGTGTGAAGATATCGGCGAGCTGCTGCCATTCCTGCGGCGTCAGACCCGTTTTCTGGTAATATCGGCAACCATATCCTTTGCAGATTCCAAAACTCTCCTGCACGATAAGNTCATTATGATGTTCTTTAAGCANCTTCNCNGCCGGNCTGGCCCCGCAAGCCGACANAATCAAAACANCCCATANAANANCTATATTTTTTATCATTCTTCCGGCCCTTCCAGAACACAGGCCAGATAACGATCCGCCAGNCGATCATGCCACGGCACCTTATGNTCCTTACCGTGAAAGCCCACATGNCCCCCNTCNTCGGAAATCACCAGACTTATCGCCCCNTCTGCGTCCCACTCCCGGCANNNATAATCAGNCACAGGCACCCAAGGGTCATTTTGCGCATGAATCAAAAGAGTCGGGATCGCAATATGATCGACAAATTTTTGCGCCGAATGAAGGTCATAATATTCNGCGGCCCCCGTCATNCCATGCGCCGGAGCGGTAAATTGATCNTCAAATTCAAGCAGCGACTTGGCGGCCTGNGCCTTATCCAGCAAGCCGGNATCATATTGCCCGGCCATTTGTTTGGCATAATTCTTCATACCCAGCAAAAGGTAATTATGATACATCCTGTTCCGGGTGGCCATGATACGGTCCTGCACGGCCTTTAGGTTCAGCGGCGCACTCACCGCGATCGCAGCCTTAATGGGGGCATCCGCCCCTCTTTCCCCCAANTATTTNAACATCATATTNCCGCCCAGTGAAATCCCGTACAGNACNATNCCCGCCCCNTANTCNCGGGNTNNAAGNTGNTCCACCACCCGTGCCAAATCTTCACTTANCCCCCCATGATAGGGACCAAAACTGCTTTCTGCCGAGGGGCCAGCCCCNCGTAAATTAAGACGTAATACCGGAAAACCACGGGAACAGAAATGGGCCGCTGCGGAGACAACATTTGGCGACNNCTCATCCCCCGCCAGTCCATGAATAATGACTATTAGAGGCAACGGACCNGATTTATGCNCGGNNTTATNCCCGGACTTATGTGAAGGATGATAGGCGGCNTTCAAGCTGTGGCCCGCCCCCATATCAAAACTGACCCGCTGAAAATTNGCCGTCAGGGGCAGGGCTGGCCCCCGTATTGTATTGCGCAAGGTTTGCAAATCTGCCCCCCGCCATTTTAATCCTGTCGTGAAATGTGGAATATGAAAACCGGGAACAGAACGGCCNAATTCCTGAAAACCCGTGCTATTTCTTGTCGGGGCCATCCTCACCACTCATTCTATGGTCATAGGTGATCCAGCTNGTTTTCTTTCCGAATTGATCATAAAATGTCTGTGCGCCCCGGTTATCTTCNGCCGTGATCCATCTTATCACGGTACATTCCTGAACTTCGGCAATATGCTCCAGCCGTTCCAACAAGGCNTTACCTACCCCACTACGCCGGGCAGAAGGATGAACGAATATATCATCCAGNAAAATACCAACCTCACCAGCCATAGGCCGTAGGAAACGCCGATAATGGATGATCCCTTTAGGTTCCCCATCAAGCAACGCCGCAATGCCGCGCAACTCTGTCTCATGACCGTCGAGCCATGTCCAAGCGGTTTGCAGCTGTTGCTCCGTCATGGATACCTTATAAAATTCCGCATAGGCTCTATAAAGGTCAGCCCATTTTCGATAGCCTATTTGCCGGGTTTCAACGATTTCAATCATAAGTTACCTAATTCTATTTTTTGGGCAGTATATCGTAAAAAAGCCGCACCTCAAAGTCTTGAGGACGGCCTTTTAGAAAATTTATAACGTAACGGACTTAAACGACGCCGTCGCGTTCCATACGTTTACGATCAAGCTTACGCGCTCGTCTGACGGCAGCGGCTGATTCACGGGCTCTCTTTTCAGAAGGCTTTTCAAAGAATCTACGCATCTTCATNTCNCGNTANACGCCTTCNCGCTGTAGTTTTTTCTTCAGCGCACGAAGAGCTTGGTCTACGTTATTGTCGCGGACAGAAACCTGCATTGGTCTGTCACACTCCTTTCTAGGGTTAGTNGTTAAAATAACCTCATAAAAATCCCGAGAGACTCTCATAGGGCAGTGAGTTCTAGCAAAAGCAGACGCACATGTGAAGTATTTTATGGTAATAATCCTAACAAGCGGTAAAATAGCCGGATAAATNAGGCGANCCAGAGACAAAAATGACATCACCAGATACCGATATCCCCGATGAATTNCGTGCCCCCCTGTTACAGGCGGCCCTGCCCCATGTGCCCTTTGACGGTTGGTCCGACAGAGTTCTGACCCTTGCGGCCCAGGACTTGGAACTTGATCCGGGCCTCGCCAGACTGGCATTCCCCGGCGGCGCCAGTGACATGATTGACCTGCTCGCCCAGCAACAGGATAAGAAAATGGTCGCTTCCTGCTCTGAAGAAACCTTGCAGGCTTTAAAGATAAGAGAGAAAATCACCCTGCTTGTTCGCAGTCGCATCGAAGCAGAGCAGGCGATTCGCGAAACGACCCGCAGATCCGTGACCTATCTCGCCCTGCCTCTCAATAGTGCAGCGGGTTTGAAAATTCTTTATCGAACCGTGGATTTGATGTGGAAAACCATCCATGACCCCTCCACAGATTTTAACTTTTATACCAAGCGCATGACCCTGTCGGCCGTGTACACCTCTACATTGCTTTACTGGCTCAATGACGAGTCGGAGAATTATACAGAAACATGGGATTTTCTTGACCGGCGCATCACCAACGTCATGCAATTTGAAAAAACCAAAGCTCAATTCAAAAATATGGCAGACAAACTCCCTGATATCTGGCAAAAAATTAGTGCTTTAAGATATCCATCCGGCCTATAAGTCTCTAAATTACTTTAGGGGAAAAGTTTGACAAAGCTCACGGTAACCAGAATCAAAAAGGAATGGGTGCCACCCGTGCCTATCTCATCGATTATCGCCCTTTTCATCCACTATTTAACCTATAAAATCCTCGTTATTTTTTCAACTCCAAATATATTAAATATATATGATTACATAGATTTCTGGGGCACGCATTTCACCACAAAAAATTCCCTCATAGCCATTATTTTTTACATTCACATCCTCTTAATCTGTTACATAATAGTAGAAGCTTGGTCTGGCTGGTCTCTTTTTCCCCGGTTTCATACGATCATCATATACGGCATAACCCTATTCATTACCCTTCAGGGCCTCATCGGCCTCAATGTCATCCGTAATTACAGCCCCTATAACCTTCAGCAAAGCCAAAATATTTATTTTCTTCAGGACGCAATCCTGAAAAACAATTTTAACGAAGTCAAACGACTAATCGCCCTACGGGATGATCCCTTTGCCTTTTCTCTTGGCAATATAGACCCTTTGCAGGACTATAAATGGTTATTTCCACTTTATTGGCCAAACATCCTATATTGGAAAAATTCAACAAAACTGCCCCTTATGTACGAGACACCCTCACTATTTGCCTTTGCATCAGCCAACGCCACAAAACGTGCCACCACAAAAAATGTTCTTGCCTTAAGGGAGGATTATAGACACCCCAAAAAACAAACGGTCCTTCCCTTTAACCCCCAAATATTTGATTACCTTCTGTCCTTAACACCCCCAAAAGAAGAACGACAAAAAGCACTCCGTGATATAACCCTTCAAGGCAACACAGCAGCGTTAAAACGATTATTGAATTACGATATAAACCTCACACCTACAATCGATGATATTACGGTTTCCATTACCTACTGTTATATTGATATTAACAAAATTTTACTGAAACGACTTTTTGACAGATCGGAATACCTACCGGAAACCTATAAATTATTAAATAGTAACCTTGGCAATTATGCCAATGAATACGGCCCATGCGCTGCAACGCTCAGAGAAATTTTGAATTCAACACAATTATCCCTAATCCTGTCTCAATATGAGACATATATGGGGCAAAAAACATCCAATTTGTCAGGAATCTTTACAAATTATTAAGATTTGTTTTTGCGACTTTAACCTATAGTATTATAATATAACGATAATCTAATTCTGGCGCGATTATTGCAAGGTATAAAAATACGTTAATTTGTTAATAATTAAGGTGTTTGTATAAATTATTAATGATCAGGGTGGGGGACATATCAACAATAAAAACAAACACCAGCCTAGAAGGGTGTAAAATGAAAAAGATAACCTCTCCCATAATCGTAAAATTCCTTACCATTGGCCTGGCCATAGCCGCTTGGACAACCAGCAACATAAGCGCCCATGCCAGTGACTTTGTTTTTGACTTGACGCAATTCACAGGCAATCCCGCATATGTTCAGGTTATCGTTAGCGATAACGGCAATGGATCACTCCACTTTAACGTGGCACAAACGGATTCCACATATAATTCCCCCCCTACTGACGAGGGAGATTTGCGCGGTTTATTTTTCCACGTTAATGAAAACCTCATCGCCCCCGAGGATTTAACATTCAGCAACTTTATTGCTTGGGGCTATGATAATAATGGAATTTTTCAAAATAATTTAGGTGTAGACCTGATTGACCCGGATAATATTTATACAGGAAACGTTGGTCAATATAACGAAGTCAGTTCCGGCGGGCCGCAGAATAACGTGAACCCCAAAACCTTTGATATCGGGCTTCAATTCGGAACACCGGGCGATAATCCGGAATCAATATTGGGTGTTTCATTTGACGTAACAATTATCGGCGGATTGAACCAAATGACTTTCATGCCTACTAATATGGAAGACTTCATAGGAGCACGCGTCACAAGCTTATCAGAATTGAACGGATTGCCAGGATCCAGCAAGCTGAGCTGTTGCGGCACCACCGTACCGGAGCCTTCATCGACTATGGGGCTTCTGGCCTTCGCCTTTGGTGGCCTGTTATGGCGAAGACGCATTGCGGCATAGTCATTGACCACACTATAACCTTGAAAAGCATCTGAAAATTCTCAGGTGCTTTTCTATTTGTCCGTTACTTGTCCGATAGACTTTAATTTATAGGCTTTATTTAACGGTGGGCAATATCCGGGTCACATGGCCCATCTTCCGGCCGGGACGGGCCTCCATCTTACCGTAATGATGGAAATTGGCGTCCGGGTCTTTTAAATAAACATCCATATCAAAGATATCATCCCCGATCAGGTTTTTCATCTCTGCCCGCCCGTAAAGGGTCGTATCGCCAAGGGGAAGACCACAGATCGCCCGGATATGCTGTTCAAACTGGCTGGTGGGACAGGCCTCGATGGACCAATGACCGCTGTTGTGAACTCTGGGCGCGATTTCATTCACCCGAAAAATCGGCTTGGTTGATGAGACAAAAAATTCCACCGCCAGAACCCCGACATAATTCAGCTCCGCCACAATATGACGGGCAATATCAATCGCCTCACGGCGTAAATCCGGGGAAATACGCGCGGGTGCAATGGACAGGTCAAGAATATGGTTCTTGTGAATATTTTCCGCCGGATCAAACACTTAATATCCCCGTCCTGACCCCGGGCGGCCAGAACCGATATTTCCATATCAAAAGGAATAAAGCCTTCCACAATCACATCGCTGGATTTAAGCCCCGCCCAAGCTGCGGCCAAATCCGCCAAGTCCCGGACGATAGCTTGTCCCTTGCCATCATAGCCAAACCGCCGCGTTTTAAGCACCGCTGGCGTCCCAATGCTTTTCAGAGCCTCTGCGGCTTCCTCCACGGTCGTCACCGCCGCGTAAGGTGCCGTTGCAATGCCAATTTTATTTAAGAAATCTTTCTCATGCAATCGGTCCTGAGAAACTTGC
>JAESPY010000156.1 GCA_016765435.1 Emcibacter sp. | reverse complement strand
GCTGACCATGCGGGAAAGGCGGCCTCTGCCGCGGCAATGGCATTTTCAACTTCTGAGACGCTGGCCAATGGCACTTCCGCCGATTTGACCCCCGTAGAAGGGTTGAAAATATCACTAAAATTTCCTGATGTTCCGGCAATGAACTCGCCGCCGACAAGATGCGTATATTGTTTCATAGTCACCGTCCTTGGATTTTAATATTTGGGTTTTAATACTGCTGTCAAACAGTTTACTAGAGACAAAATTGCATTTCTATGGCAAAATAGTCACAAACAATGTGCAATAATACACAGTGGGACTTTATGTACGATTGGAATGATTTACGGTTTTTTCTGGAGCTGTCCCGCCGGGGCCGCCTGATCAGTGCCGCGCGGAAGCTGCATGTGGATCATACCACCGTCAGCAGACGCATCGCCGCCCTTGAGGATGAGCTGAACGCGCGGCTGTTCGACAAATCCCCCCGCGGCTATAAACTCACCGATGCCGGGTTGCGGTTGCTGCCCTTTGCTGAACAGATGGAGGCTCAGTCAAATCAGCTCTATCAACAGATATCCGGCAAGGATGCCCGGCTGTCCGGCACCGTGCGTCTTGCCGCGCCCGAAGCCCTCGGCGCCCATATCATTGCTCATAATATGGGGCAGTTCCGGGAAATGCACCCGGATATTGAATTGGAACTTGTGGCGGAATCCCGTCGCACCAGCCTGTCCAAACGGGAAGCTGATATTGCCATTACGCTGGCACGCCCCAGCACTGGCCGGGTGATCGCCTGGAAATTATGTGATTACCGGCTGAAATTATACGGTGCGGAAAAATACCTCGAAAGCCACCCGAAAATATCAAATATTGAGGGTTTAGTCGGCCATGATTTTATCAGTTATATTGATGATTTGATCCAAATGCCGGAACTGCGTTTTCTGGACCAAGTCATTAAAGACCCCCATGTGGTGTTCCGCAGCACCAATGTCATGGCGCAATATAATGCCACCCTTGACAGTATCGGCCTGTCCCTTGTTCATTGCTTCATGGCAGATCAAGACCCTCGGCTGATCCCGGTCCTGCCGGAAGATATTTTTATTGACCGGGAATATTGGCTTGTGGTCCATGAAGACCTGCGCCATGTGGCCCGTGTTGATGCGGTCTGCCGTTTTTTGACACAAACCTTAAAAGATTACCATAACCGGATGATGGGCCATATTTAAATGGCATTTTTGATTTCTTGGAGCTATATATTTAATATATTTATCACCGGAGCATATGAATGACCTCACCACAATTACAGGATCAGATGAAACAGGCCATGGGGCGGCTTGGCGCGTCCGTTACGGTCATCACCAGTCTTGACGGGACCCGGAAATATGCCATGACCGCAACGGCGGTAACCTCCCTGTCCATGGACCCGCCAGCATTGCTGGTCTGCGTCAACCGGGAAACCGGCCTGCATCATGCGCTGGCCGGCGGTTTTAACTTTTGCGTCAACATTTTGTTTGAAGGCCAGCAGGATATTTCAAATACTTGTGCCGGACTAGAAACCGGAGAGGATAAATTCAATCTTGGCAATTGGCACGAAGGGGATGATAAAATTCCCTATCTGGAGAATGCCCAAGCCTCTATTTTTTGCGACCTTGACGATGCTCATATATATGGCAGCCACAGTATTTTCATNGGCAAGGTAAAGAAAATTATCACCCGCGATGAAATTTCACCGCTGATGTTTCTCGCCGGNAATTATTTCTCTCCGCCTGAATAATACTGATTGNGCTTTAGATAACCATAATCGACTGNGTNGCCTGTTTCAGCCACGCCANTTCCNNNCCTTTCANATANGGGGATATTTTCTCCCGAACCTGTGCATGATATATATTAAGCCATGTAATTTCCGCACTGCTCATCATATGCGCATTGACCAACCGGGTGTCGATNGGCACAAAGGTTATGGTTTCAAATATATTCATCGGACGTTCTTCGTCCTCAAAATGNCTTTCCCGNACAATNATNAGNTTTTCAATGCGGATACCATATTCATTCTGTTTGTAAAANCCCGGTTCATTGGACAGAATCATGCCCGGCATCAAGGCCACACCGAAACTCTTTTGAGAGATAGATTGNGGCCCCTCATGCACGCCAAGGTAGCTGCCGACACCGTGACCTGTNCCATGNTCATAATCCAGCCCCACATCCCATAAAGCCTTCCGGGCCAGCGTATCAAGATGCGCCCCCGTGCGNCC
Source organism: Emcibacter sp. (assembly GCA_016765435.1). GTDB lineage: Bacteria > Pseudomonadota > Alphaproteobacteria > Sphingomonadales > Emcibacteraceae > Paremcibacter. The sequence continues at coordinate 4,176 of JAESPY010000156.1, read as the reverse complement.
CACCGGAAANCGGGCCTGNGCCAAGGCNATATGCCCCTTTAACACCCGCGTGAAACGNTCCCGNTGTTCCTCGGTTGGCGTNCCAATGGCAAGNGTCCGTGTCACATCNGTCGTCCCGTCCAGATACTGCCCGCCTGAATCCACAAGATACAACATATCTCCGNTGATNNTNCGGTTGGTCTCCGGGCTGGATTTATAGTGAACGATCGCTCCATTTGGCCCGGCCCCAGATATAGTATCAAAACTCAAATCCCNGAAATCNGCCTGTTTTTTTCTGAAACCCTCCAATTTATCAGAGGAAGACAATTCATCTANCGTGCCGNAAGGAACTTCGTTCTCAAACCAACAGAGGAATTTACACATGGCAACGCCNTCACGAATATGNGCNGCCCGCGCGCCGTCAAGCTCCACATCATTCTTACANGCTTTTGGCAACAGACAAGGATCATCNTTTTCGANAATCTTCGCNCCNCCGNCCTCNAGCGCNTNCACAACCATCGCATGGGTCCGTTTCGGGTCCACCANAATATGTTTCCCGCCCTTGCCCAGTTTTTTCAAGGCCGCCAAGAATGTCNCATAAGGNTTTATTTTAACCCCNGCGCCCAGATGATCCCGNACCGCATCCGATATTTTATCTTCATCAACAAAAAATTCCGCTTTGCCGGTATTTTTAAGAANCAAATANCCCAGNACCAACGGCGAATGAGCCACATCACTNCCCCGGATGTTCAGCAGCCATGCAATACTGTCCAGACTNCTCAGAACGGCGGCATCTATATCATCGGTCTTTAAATCNGCCCCAAGGCGCGCCCGTTTGTGGACAGATCTTTCCCCGGAAAATTTCAACCCGTGGGTTTGAACAGGATTTTTNGANGCCTCNGGACGATCCGTCCATATGGCATCAATNGGNTTTNTNGNNACAGNCACCAGATCAATATTCTGCCGCGNCAGAGNCTTTGACAGNTTTTCNATATATCCNCTTGTATGAAGTCCCGGATCATANCCTATCTGNTCGCCNTNTTTAAGGTGAGACAGGAACCAATCCGCCACCTCATCCTCATAAAGTTTTAAAGGCTCGAAAGACGACATATCCACCTGATGCCGGACCTGAAGCGTATAACGGCCATCCACATAAATCGCCCCCTGATCCAGCGTCACGGCACAGAAGCCTGCGGAACCTGAAAAACCCGTCAACCAAGACAGTCTCTGCGCCGGGTCTGGCGTATATTCACATTGATGTTCGTCGGCATGAGGAATAAGAAACCCGTTCAGTTTCACACCCCTTAAATACTGCCGCAACGCCAATAACCGGTTATGCATTTTTTTTATCCCGAGAATCATTATTATCTAGGTCATTAAGCACTTTATCAATGGCCTGTGTCAATGCCGCAAGTTCATGGCTTTCCACGGTAAACGATGGGGTCAGATAGATAATATCACCAAAAGGCCTGACCCATACNCCCGCCTCGGCAAATTGCGCCCGAAGCTTGGCCGGATCGCTGATNTTTTTCATCTGAATAACGCCNATAGCNCCCTTCACCCGCACGTCAACAACCCCCGGNAAANCCCGAAATTGTTCCAGCGATTGACTGAGATGTCCCTCGATACGTTTCACCCGCTCCAGCACCGGTTCATCCCGGAAAATATCCAAAGAAGCATTAGCTGCCGCACAGGCCAGCGGATTGGCCATATAGGTCGGCCCATGCATAAAGGCTTTATCTGGATCATCGGACAGAAACGCGCCATATACCCGGTCCGTCGCCACTGTCGCCGCCATGGCCACCGTCCCTGCTGTCAAAGCCTTGCCCAGACAGATAATATCAGGCACAATCCCGGCCTGTTCGCAAGCAAACATCGTGCCCGTGCGGCCAAAGCCTGTGAAGATCTCATCCAATATCAACAACACATCATGATCGGCACATTTTTCTGAGATCGCGGCCAATGTTTCGGCCCCGTGGAATTTCATACCGCCCGCCCCCTGTACCAGAGGCTCCATAATTACTCCGGCAATCTGGCCTTTATGGCTGGCCAGAAAATCATTGAACGCGGCTATTTCTTCGTCTGTTTCCGGCAAAGGGCGCATGAACTGTTGGCTCAAAAAACCACTGAAGGCCTTATGCATCCCCTGATCATTATCGCCAACCGACATGGCCGCCGTGGTATCGCCGTGATAGCCGGACTGGAAACAGACAAAGCGGTTATGACCCTGCTCGCCCAGATTGGTCCAATATTGCACCGCCATTTTCAGGGCAATTTCCACAGAGACAGAACCGCTTTCGGAAAAGAAAACATGGTTGAGATCACCGGGAAGAAGATCTGCCAGCCTTTTTGCCAAGGTAGCCGCTCCTTCATGAACCAGCCCCCCCAACATGACATGGGACATATTCTTGACCTGAGCGATCATTTTTTCCTGCATCTTCGGATTGTTATAACCGTGACAGGCCGTCCACCACGACGCAATGCCGTCTATCAGCTTGCGTCCATCGGCAAGCTCAATAGTAACACCGTCCGTCGCCACCACTGGCAACGCATCCTCTGCCGTCTGCATCTGAGCATAGGGCAACCAGATATTACCGTAGCCTTCTGTGAACCAGTCCGGTAAGTCCTTTGTCATCATTGGCCTTCGGGGGTGATTCCCAGACGGGCAAATAGCTCCAGATCGGTATTCTGCATTGGGTTTGAAGTGGTCAGCAGCTTTTCACCGTAAAAGATACTATTGGCTCCGGCCATGAAACACATGGCTTGCATTTCGTCGCTCATGGCTTCCCGCCCCGCAGACAGGCGGACATAGGAAGCTGGCATGAGTAATCTTGCCACCGCAATGGTCCGAATGAAATCAAACGGGTCCATCTGTCCGGCACCATACAAGGGCGTGCCTTCTACCTGTACCAGCATATTGATCGGCACACTGCCCGGATGCTGGGGCAGATTTGCCAGCGTTTGTAACATCCCCGCCCGATCGTCCTTGCTTTCGCCCATACCGACAATGCCGCCGCTACAGACATTAATGCCCGCACCGCGCACATTTTCCAGCGTATCCAGACGATCCTGATAGGTCCGCGTGGTAATGATCTCTTTGTAATATTCCGGGGAACTGTCCACATTGTGATTGTAATAATCCAGCCCGGCCTTCTTCAAGGTCGCCGCCTGATTCCCATCCAACATGCCTAGGGTCATACAGGATTCTAACCCCAGATCCTTGACCCCTTTAATCATATCAACAACGGCGGCCATATCCCGGTCCTTGGGACTGCGCCATGCCGCGCCCATACAATATCGTGTCGCGCCGTTGGCTTTGGCGGTACGTGCGCCTTCCAGAACCTTTTCCACCGCCATCAGGCGTTCCGCATCCACATCTGTCTGATAGCGAGAGGATTGTGGGCAATATTTACAGTCTTCCGGGCAGCCCCCGGTCTTGATGCTGCACAGTTGAGAGAGCTGTATCCGGTTGGGGTCAAAATATTTCCGATGGGTGGTCTGCGCCTGAAACAACAGGTCCATCATTGGCAGATTAAAATATTCCAGAATCTCCCGCTTGGTCCAATTATGACGGAACCCGTCAGGATAAGGATTATCAACAGTCGACAATTGTTCCGAAGATACGGACATATTCACTCCAATTTTTTAACCAAATTCACTGAATTGCGCTTAAAATTAGTGACTATGGCCCCAGAGTCAAGTTTTTTGCTCTTTGATTGACAGATCGGCCGCGATAATTTAGGGAATCCCTATGAAATCACTTGATGCCTTTGCAAAAAATAAATTGAAACCCCTGATAGAACAGGGATTGAAACGGGATATTCTGGTCACAGAACGTTTGCCGGACGGGTCCGTCATTCGGGGAACGCGGGAGCTTATCTCATTTTGCTGTAATGATTATCTGAACTTCAGCCATCACCCAAAAGTGATACAGGCGGCGAAAAACGCCACGGACCGATTTGGAGCTGGGGCCGGAGCCTCCCGCCTGATTACCGGAAATCATCCCCTGATTCAGGAACTGGAACAGCGATTGGCACGAATCAAAGGCACCGAGGATGCCTGTATCTTCAGCTCCGGCTATCTGGCCAATATCGGAATCATTCCCACCCTGATCGGTTCGCAGGACGTCATATTTCTGGATGACCTCAGCCATGCTTGTCTGCGCGCAGGCAGCAGCCTGACAGGTGCCGATAGCCA
>JAESPY010000155.1 GCA_016765435.1 Emcibacter sp. | reverse complement strand
CCGCACCATACGCTCAAATACCCAGATCCCCGTCAACATGATGAATAAGGCAACAAATATACTCACCCGCCACCCGGCAAATTGTGTCGTTCCCAAATATTCCATGGGCAGAAAATTTTGGATTTCCATGGAGCCCGCCGATGTCATGGTGAAGGTGCCAGAGCCAAACGCCAATGCCGCCGGGATGAACCGCCGGGGCAGATTGGCTTCTTTAAACAGGCTAAGCGCCATGGGAAAGACCGAAAAGGCGACCACAAAGACACTCACCCCGCCATAAGTTAAAATAGCACAGGCCATAATTACTGCCAGCGCCGCATGTTTCATACCCAGTTTTTGGACGACCCAATGGGCAACGCTATCCGCCGCGCCGCTATCCTCCATAACCTTACCAAACATGGCCCCCAGTAAAAATACAATGAACCAGCTTTGCAGAAAGGACGCGAAACCCGCCATATAATCCATGGTATAACTTGGACCACCATCCGCCAGAGGCGGCATGAGCGGGATGCCGCTGCTTAAGGCCACCAGCAAAGCACAAATCGGTGCCGCAATCAGGATATTCATGCCCCTGATAGTAAGTATAATCAACAGCAGCAAGCCCCCAATCAACCCGATAATACTCAACATAACTAGCCCCTCTTCCTTGGCATATTTTACAGCGTCGCCTCTTGAATGACATAGTCGCATTGTAGAGTGCTATTGTAAACTTTCGTTTTTTATGGTATATTAGCCATCCAACATATCACTAAAAAGTTACGAATAGTGATTATCATCGTTCATATATTAACCATACAATTAATCAAATTATAACTATTATCTTTTACGGTTTTTACCAGTAAAAAATAATGTCCGCCTTTTGCTTTGAAAAGCACCTTATGGGGAGGGGAGTCGCGTGAACCGCTGATTTTCCAACATATGAACCGGACATAATACGTTCACAAGACTTCCCTTCTGACCGATGTCAGAANAAAGGTTGAGCAATTTTCANCCTACGCTNCGCNTAATCCNTTCTGTCCTGACATGATNTCTTTAATTCTTTGAATGAAGGAGTGANCTATGTCTGCTGCAGAAAATATTTTCGACCTCTATTCCAGTCANTATGATGAACAACAGGAAACCGANCTNTCTTTGCGGGAATATCTCCGAGGATGNCGGGANGACCCCATGATGTATTCCANCGCGGCCGAACGCATGATCNATGCNATCGGCGAACCNGAAATGNTNGATACCTCNCGCGATGAACGNNTGGGCCGNATNTTCATGAANCGGACCCTCAAANAATATNAAGGGTTCGAGGAATTNTANGGNATGGANGANACCATTGAACGNATGNTCGGTTTNTTCAANCATGCNTCTCAAGGGTTNGAAGAAAGAAAACAGGTGCTGTATCTGCTCGGNCCNGTGGGCGGCGGCAAGTCATCCCTTGCNGAACGNCTCAAGGANNTCATGGAAAANGAACCGATTTATATTNTNAAAGCCGGGGATNAGATCAGCCCTATCTTTGAATCCCCGCTNGGTNTGTTTAANCCNGAAACCATGGGTGANATGCTACAGGAAAAATATGGCATTNCCCGCCACCGNCTGACCGGNTTGATGTCACCNTGGGCNTTNAAAAGNCTNGATGAATTTGGCGGNGATATTTCCAAATTCAGCGTGGTTAAAATGCATCCGTCAAAATTACGTCAGATATGTATCGCCAAAACCGAACCGGGCGATGAAAATAATCANGANATTTCAACNCTTGTCGGCAAGGTCGACATCCGTAAGCTGGAATATTTCTCNCANAATGACACCGACGCCTANGCCTATAGCGGTGGNNTNAATACGACGACACAGGGNATTCTGGAATTTGTCGAGATGTTCAAGGCNCCGATCNAGATGCTGCATCCTCTGNTGACNGCNACNCANGAAGGCAATTATATCGGCACGGAAAATATGGGNGCNATCCCGTTTCAGGGTATNATTCTGGCCCATTCCAATGAGTCCGAATGGCAGGCTTTCAAAAACAACAAAAATAACGAAGCCTTCATCGACCGGGTNTATGTCATCAAGGTGCCTTACTGTATGCGNGCCGANGAAGAAAANCAGATNTATGANAAACTGCTGAGAGGATCGGAACTGGATAAAACCCATTGCGCCCCCGGTACGTTGGACATGATGGCCCGTTTCAGCATCCTGACCCGGCTGAAAGAACATGAAAATTCCAACCTCTATTCCAANATGCGGGTTTATAACGGGGAAAANCTGAAAGATGTCGACCCCAAAGCCAAACCTATGCAGGAATATAAGGACGCCGCNGGNGTCAATGAGGGCATGGACGGNATCTCNACCCGCTTTGCCTTTAAAGTGCTGGCGGAAACCTTNAATTATGACACATATGAGGTNGCCGCTGATCCGGTTCATCTGATGTATGTTCTGGAACAGGCATTGCTGAGGGAACAATTNCCCGAAGAGGTNGAAAAGTCATANCTCAATTTCATCAAGGCNGAACTTGCCCCCCGCTATGCCGAATTTATCGGCAATGAAATCCAAAAAGCCTATCTGGAATCTTACGGCGATTATGGTCAAAATCTTTTTGACCGCTATATTTCCTATGCGGATTCCTGGATTGAAGGTCATGATTTCAAAGACTCCGACACCGGGCAACTTCTGGATAGTAAAATTCTGGATCAGGAACTNTCCCAGATCGAAAAACCGGCGGGCATTTCAAACCCNAAGGATTTCCGTAATGAAGTGGTCAAATTCGCTCTACGCGCAAGGGCCAATAATGCGGGTAAAAACCCAAAATGGACATCCTATGAAAAATTGCGTCAGGTGATCGAAAAACGCATGTTCAGCAGCGTGGAAGACCTGCTNCCGGTCATCAGCTTTGGGTCCAANAAAGACAAAGATACCGAAGGAAANCACCATGAATTTGTCTCGCGCCTGACCAAACGTGGCTATAGCGAACGGCAAGTCCATCGATTGGTGGAATGGTACATGCGCGTTAACAAGGCAGGCTAGGATATAACCGGAGGTGACATATCATGATGCATATAATCGACAGAAGGTTAAATCCAAAAGGCAAAAGCCTGTCCAATCGCCAACGCTTCCTTGACCGGGCTAAAAAACAGATTAAAAAAGCCGTCAATGATGCCATTAAAGATCGTAAAATCAGCAACAGCGATAGCGGCGAGCGCATTAAAATCCCTACGGACAGCCTGCATGAGCCGCGCTTCACGGGCGATAGAAAAAAAGGCCATAGTGACCGGGTCATGCCCGGCAACAAGGATTTTATGCCCGGTGATAAAATAAAACGCCCACCACCACAGGGCCAAGGTCAGGGCGGGCGCGAAGGCGCCGAAGATGGCGACGGTGAAGACAGTTTCCAATTCACCCTGACCCGCGATGAATTTCTGGATATTTTCTTTGAAGACATGGCCTTACCCGACTTTATTAAGAAATCCATCAAAGAAGAAGTCGTCCATGAATTTCAGCGCGCCGGATATAAAAGACAAGGGTCGCCCAGCAATCTCAACCTGAAACTGACCATGCGCAACAGCCTTGCCCGCCGTCTGTGCCTGCGCCGTCCCCGCGATTCCGAAATTGTGGAACTGGAACAGCAGATCACCGCGTTACGGAAAAAATCCAAACTGAACAGCCAACAACAGAAAGAGTTGATCGCCCTGTTGGAAGAGCTGGAAATCAAACAAAGGCGGCGTAAGGTCGTGCCTTATATTGATCCGCTGGATGTGCGCTATACCAGTTTTGTCGATGTGGAAAAACCCAATACCCATGCGGTTATGTTCTGCCTGATGGATGTCTCTGGCTCCATGGGCGAAACCCATAAAGAACTGGCGAAACGGTTTTTCATGCTGCTCCACCTGTTCCTCAACCGCCAATATAGCAAGGTTGATGTGGTCTTTATCCGCCATACCCATCTGGCCAGCGAAGTGGACGAAGAAACCTTTTTCCATTCCCGTGAGACCGGCGGCACTATTGTTTCCACTGCGCTGGAAGTCATGCAAAAAGTCATCAAAGACCGCTACCCACCGGAAGACTGGAATATCTATGCCGCGCAGGCCTCGGACGGGGATAATCTGAATAGTGACAATGCCTATTGCCAGCAAATACTGACCCGCGAGCTTCTACCCATGTGTCAGTATTTCGCCTATGTGGAAGTTTGGGACAGCCATGAAGCTGAACTATTTTCGGGGGAGCATAATGCCACCCGCCTGTGGCAGGCTTATGAGGAAATCCGGCAAAGCCACCGGAATTTTGCCGTTAAAAAAGTCACCTCTGCGGCGGATATCTTCCCGGTATTGCATGACCTTTTTGCCAAGAATAAAGAAAGTGAGGCCGTATAAATGACCGTATCAAAAACCAAAAAACGCCCTTTATTTGACGGTGCCGAATGGGATTACGCCATGGTGGATAATGTTTTTCTGGCCATTCAGGAAATCGCTATAGGGGAAATGAAACTGGATGTCTATCCAACACAGGTGGAGGTCATCACATCTGAGCAGATGCTCGACGCCTATTCCTCTGTCGGGATGCCGCTAATGTATAATCACTGGTCATTTGGCAAAAGCTTTCTGCGCGATGAAGCCAGTTACCGCAAGGGGTCCAGCGGTCTTGCCTATGAAATCGTAATCAATTCCAACCCTTGCATCTGTTACATCATGGAAGAAAATTCCATGACTATGCAAACCCTTGTGCTGGCCCATGCGGCCTTTGGTCATAATCATTTTTTCAAGAATAATCATCTGTTCAAACAATGGACCGATGCCAATGCCATTCTGGATTATCTGCAATTTGCCAAAAATTACATCGCCAAATGCGAGGAGCGATACGGCCAGAAAGATGTGGAGAAGATACTCGACTCCGCCCATGCTCTGCGCGATCAGGGAGTGGATAAATTCACCCGCCGTCAGAAATTGGACAGTGCCGCCAGACGTCAGAAGGAACTAGACCGGGAAGAATATGAACGGTCCCAATATAGCGAATTATGGCGCACCCTGCCGGAAACAAAACCCAAAGACAATGAAGACATAGACTTGATAGAAAAAGAACTGGCGCGCAAGCTTGGCCTGCCGGAATCCAACCTGCTGTATTTTCTGGAAAAACACAGCCCGATACTGGAGGGATGGCAACGTGAAATCCTGCGTATTGTCCGCTCCATTGCCCAATATTTCTATCCTCAACGGCAAACCAAACTGATGAATGAGGGCTGCGCCTGTTTTGTCCATTACCACATCATGAACCGGCTGTATGACAAGGGTCAGATCACCGAAGGCACCATGCTGGAATTTATTGACTTTCATACCCGCGTCATCGCCCAGCCGGATTTCGACAACCGCCATTTTTCCGGCATCAATCCCTATGCCCTTGGCTTTGCCATGATGAAGGATATTGAACGCATCTGCGAAAGTCCAACCGATGAAGACCGGGAATGGTTTCCCGACATTGCGGGCAACAACCGCGCCATAGAAACTCTAAAAGAAGCTTGGGAGAATTTTCGTGATGAAAGCTTCATCCTGCAATATCTCAGCCCTCACCTGATGCGGGAATTTCGCCTGTTTGACCTCAATGATGACACCACAAAGCCCCACTTCGTTGTCGATGCCATTCATAACAAATCAGGCTACAGAACCGTCCGCTCCGCCCTTGCCGCCCAATATTCCGTCGCCCACCTTGATCTTGAT
>JAESPY010000154.1 GCA_016765435.1 Emcibacter sp. | reverse complement strand
GGTCTGCATATTTTCAGGATAGACCAAAAGCTTGTCCATAACACCTGTCAGTCGGGTAAGGGCAAAATCAAGGGTCACAGTGGCATCAGGGCCGATCATACGCTCAACAGAGCTATGGGAAATATCCCGTTCATGCCAGAGAGCCACATTTTCCATGGCGGGCAGGGCCATGCCGCGAACAAGACGGGACAGACCAGTCAGGTTTTCGGTCAGAATCGGGTTGCGCTTATGAGGCATGGCGGAAGAGCCTTTTTGGCCCTTGGAGAAGAATTCTTCAACTTCCAGAACTTCGGTCCGTCGCAGATGGCGAATTTCTGTGGAAAGCCGTTCAATGGAACTTGCCACAACGCCAAGCGTGCAAAAGAACATGGCATGACGGTCGCGGGGGATGACCTGTGTGGAAACAGGCTCCACTTCAAGGCCAAGCGCGTGGGCCACATGTTCTTCAACCCGGGGGTCGATATTGGCAAAGGTGCCGACCGCGCCGGAAATGGCGCAGGTGGCGATTTCTTTGCGGGCATTTTTCAGCCGCTCCAGATTGCGGTCAAATTCGGCGTAGGCTTGGGCCATTTTCAGGCCAAAGGTCACAGGCTCCGCATGGATGCCGTGACTTCTGCCAATGCAGACGTCCAGTTTATGTTCGTATGCCCGGCGTTTGAGGACTACTAGCAACTTTTCAACGTCTTCGATCAAGATGTCGGCGGCCTTGACCAGCTGTATATTAAAGCAGGTGTCCAGCACATCGGAGGAGGTCATGCCCTGATGGACAAAGCGGGCCTCTGGTCCGATATATTCTGCGAGTGAGGTTAAGAAGGCGATCACGTCATGTTTGACTTCCCGCTCGATTTCGTCGATGCGGTCAATGTCAAAATTGCCTTTTTCCCAGATGATTTTGGCACTTTCCTTNGGGATAACCCCAAGTTCGGCCAATGCATCACAGGCATGGGCTNCGATTTCGAACCANATCTGAAATTTTGATTGAGGCTCCCAAATGGAGGTCATTACTTCGCGGGAATAACGTGGAATCATGTTGTCACCTATTTTATATGTTTTCTCTGCCGCAGGCTTTAACAGGAAATGATCTGTCGGACAAGGGCTATCCGGCCCAAGCCCGGTCTAAAATTTCCTTTACCGGATGTCCGGCNGGGNTTGTGCCNTAAGCATGGCCCCAATCAGACCCCANACGGGTGGCACAGAAAAGATCACTGACAGCGGGTGGCGCATATTGCACCAGCAACGCGCCTTGCAGGCACAGCGCCATATGTTCCACCAGTCGCCGGGCATTGGCCTCTGGNTTTTCCTGTGCNTGGAGCATGTCTTTTAACTGGGTCATAGCCCGGTCAAGATGGTTGTTGCTNCCGCGCGCGGGGNCAAGTTCGGTNAAAAACAGCTCTATGGCNCGGGGTTCTTTNGTGNNAGGTCCGNAANATATCCAGACAGATNACATTGCCNGANCCTTCCCAGATGCTGTTGACCGGGGCTTCCCGGTANAGACGGGGCATGATNCTGTCTTCNACATANCCGCCGCCGCCCAAACATTCCATGGCCTCATAAATGAANTTNGGNCAGCGTTTGTTATGCCAGTATTTGGCAAGGGCTACGGTCAGCCGGGCATAAAGATAGGCATCCGGANCGTGGCTGCTGTCATCAAATTTTTTGGCAATATGCAGGAAAGTGACCACCCCGGCTTCTACCTCTACGGCCATATCGGCAAGCACGGCNTGCNTGATTGTCTGNTCAATCAATTTNCGTTGAAAGGCGCTACGNTANTGACAATGGTGNATGGCCTGTATCAATCCCTGCCGCATCATNGCAATGGGGGCNACNGCNCAATCAAGNCGGGTGTGATGAACCATNTCGATGATGGTGGCNACNCCGCGGCCNTCTTTGCCGACCNTGCGGGCCTGAGCATGATGATATTCAATTTCGCCNGANGCATTGGATTTATTGCCCAGNTTGTCCTTCAGACGCAGGAGNTGGATGTTATTGCGNTCTCCCGAATCNGTCCAGCGCGGCACCAGAAAACAGGTNAGGCCNGCGTCCGTATTGGCNAGNGTNAGGAAGGCATCGCTCATGGGGGCGGAACAAAACCATTTATGACCAACCANTTCGTAATNTCCGNCACCAACAGANGTGGCNGTGGTGCTGTTGCTGCGCACNTCNGACCCGCCCTGTTTTTCGGTCATGGCCATGCCGATGGTNATGCCGTTTTTNTGNTCCGGGGGCAGGGAGCGCGGGTCATATTGNGCGGTCAGGATACGGGGCACCCAGATGTCTGCCAAATCNGGTTGATGGCGCAGGGCNGCGACCGAGGCATAGGTCATGGTCAGGGGGCAACAGGTGCCGCCTTCCACNTGATANTGCAAATATTCAAGGGTCGCATGGCTGACATGGCCGCNGTCGGCGGANTNTTGCCANGCGAGGGCAGATATNCCNGCTTCNGTGCCGATCTGCATCATGCGNTGNTANGCNGGNTGNAATTCGACCTCATCCAGCCGATGACCATAATTGTCGAATATTTTCAATTCGGGCAGGTGCCTGTTGGCGAGCCGCCCCTGTTCGATGATNTCATCGCTGCCAAGTTTGGCTCCAAAGTCGCTCATTCTGTTCTGGGCAGCTTTCCGGCCTTCGCGGGTAAANCCNTCACAGAGGGGTTNNTCCGTGGAAAACAGGTTATAATCGGTAAGTTTTTCCGCTTGATTNCTGACCTCGTGAGTGGACAGAAGGGATTTTGGCCTGTAGGCTTTCATAATGTNGCTCCTNATCGTGCNGTATCATATGTATCCTAACAGAAATGGGACGGGAATAATATTATGAACGAAGANGCGGTAAAAAATTACAGANTATATTTNCGGGAAAAANATATCGNGCCGGNTTATAATGGGCGGCGNCATCTGTCATTGACCATATTGGTGACGTTGNTTGTCATTGGNCTNAGTTTATATAATTTGAATAANATCNTGCCGCTNGANTGGTTGACCATCCCGNTGGCGNTTTTTCTGGCNAATTTTGTGGAATATGTGGCTCATAAAGGCCCGATGCATAAAAAGACCCGCTTTCTGGAAGAGATATTTCAGCGTCANGCGGTACAGCATCATTCTTTTTTCACCCATGAANATATGGAATTTGANGAGGAACGGGATTTTAATGCCGTTCTGTTTCCACCGGAAATGCTNCTGTTCTTTTTTGGAGCCATTGCCACGCCACTGGGCATTGTGAGTTATTTTATTTTNGGNNNNAATGTGGCTTGGTTNTTTGTTTTNAGCGTGACNTTTTATTTNCTCAATTATGAGGTGATGCATTTTCTCTATCATGTGTCAGAGGCNGCATGGNCATCAAAANTGCCCTTNATNGNGGCTTTGCGCAAACATCATACCCTGCATCATGATCGGGATTTGATGAATGGCTATAATTTTAACATCACCTATCCCTTATGTGACCTTTTATTTGGCACGTCTTATAAGGAAAAATAAGGCGTTTTATATTAAACCAAGGCTTTTCAGGCTGGTTTGACCGCTTTTTGAAATGATCAGATGGTCATGGAGCATTACGCCGAGCTGTTTTCCCGCTTCTTCGATACGTTTGGTCATCTCCACATCGTCCCGGCTTGGGGTCGGGTCACCGCTGGGGTGGTTATGGACCAGAATGATAGCGGTGGCATGAAGCTCCAGCGCTCGTTTTATGACTTCTCTGGGATAGACGGGGGTATGGTCAATGGTGCCTTCCTGCTGCATTTCATCAGCGATCAGGCGGTTTTGCCGATCCAGAAACAGGATGTGGAATTGTTCTTTCTTTTGATGGCCCAATTGTATCTGGCAATAATCAATCAGGGCCTGCCAATTGGCCAGAACCGGTTT
>JAESPY010000153.1 GCA_016765435.1 Emcibacter sp. | reverse complement strand
CGTTGCCATTGCCAGCCACCACCCTTTGGCCAATGTCAAATCCGTCACGCCCACGGATCTTGCCAATGAGCCCACCATCGTGCGCAGCCGTTGTGAGGTATTGAGCGAGACCAGCCGCTTTTTTACCGACCATAATGTCCGGCCCCGTCTGGTCTATCGCACCGCACAGGACGAGAGGGCGCTGGCCATGGTGGCGGCGGGTGTTGGCTTTACCACCATGCCCGACCATTACCGGGCCGAAGGTGTCGCCCGTGTCCCCATGAAGGGCTATAACCTGAACCGTGAAATCGGCTTTATCCTGAGCGCCCATCATCTCAGTTCAGAAAAATCAGAACTTTTAGGCCGCTTCATCACCATGACCCAAAACAGCATGCCAAACATCGTATATCAAAAGATAACTTTATGATTACCGAATTATTGAACATCATCTCTCCGGTCTTTTTGATCGCCTTTATAGGCTATCTCTGGGTTAAACGCGGCTATGACTTTCCCACCGATTTTGTCACCCGGATAAATATGAATATCGGCGCACCCTGCCTTGTTTTCACAGGCATGATGACTTTGGGCGATGGCTTAATGGAGGCCACGAGTTTTATGATGGCAACCTTCATTTCGATCATCATCTTAATGGCCATCAGCACATTATTTGCCCTTGTCTTCAAATTGCCCCTGCGGGCCTATATCGTATCATTATATTCCACCAATTCCGGCAATATGGGCATTCCGCTCTGCCTGTTTGCTTTTGGGGAAAAGGGCATGTCACTGGCCGTCGTCTATTTTGCCATCAGCGCTGTGTTCCAATTCACCGTCGCCCTGTTCATATCCCACGGTAATCTCAGCGCAACCAGCCTGACCCGGGTCTCCATGATATACGGCATTGCCGCCGCGGCCTTTTTTATTCTGTCCGACGTGGAAGCGCCGAAATGGCTGATGAATACGACCAAGCTCATGGCTGGCGTGACCATTCCGCTGATGCTATTGACATTGGGGGCCTCACTGGCGCGATTGAAATTACAAAATTCCGGCCGAATGGTTCTGATTTCCAGCTTCAAACTTGCCATGGGCATGACCATAGGTTTCACCATAAGCAGCCTGTTTGGTTTTACCGGGATCGAACGCAACGTGCTGATCATGCAGTCCGCCATGCCGGTGGCGATTTTCAGCTATCTGTTGGCAAGTCAATATAACCGCAACCCCAATGACGTGGCGACCATGATTTTCATCACGACGCTCCTGTCCATGGTGACAATACCGCTGCTGCTGACGTATTTGATGTAGGGCCTAGACCCCGTCCCGGACAAAAGGATTAGTGGCTCTTTCCTGTCCAAAGCTGGAGATTTCCCCATGGCCGGAAATAAATTTTGTCTCATCCCCCAACGGCCAAAGCTGCGTACGAATAGAATTGATCAGGGTCGCATGATCGCCGCGCGGAAAGTCCGTGCGGCCGATAGAACCCTGAAACAACACATCACCGACAAAGGCATATCCGGCCTCTTTCTGATGAAAGATCACATGACCCGGCGTATGACCGGGACAGAAATAAACATCCATAGTAATATTACCGAAGGACACTTTATCGCCAGCCTCCAGCCATTCATCCGGGTCAAATGACCGCCCTTCCGGCAAGCCGTANTNNCGNCAATTTTNNGGNATNTGATCAATCCAGAATTTATCTTCTTTTTGCGGGCCAATGATAGGAATTTCCAGNTTNTCCGCNAGNTCNGCCGCNCCGCCNGCATGATCCANATGNCCNTGNGTNATCANAATTTTCTCNACCTCAACACCACAGTCCNTGATGGCNGCCANAATGANATCCACGTCTCCGCCNGGATCAACAACNGCNCCCTTCATGGTTTCATCNCACCAGACAAGGNTGCAATTCTGTTGAAANGGNGTNACNGGAATGATTTTGGCTTTTAACATAATCTTACTTCTTCATTCATTCTTCGGGTGATCTGATNTCAAGNGACAGGGCATGAANCGGCCCGGCCATCTCNTCTTTCAAAATGCGGTAAATCTCCCGCTGNCGGGCGACNTTGTTCTTGCCCGTAAAATCNGGNGANACAACCATCAACCGGTAATGGCTTTCNCCGCCTTCGCGCGCCCCGGCNTGNCCCGCATGTTTATGGGACTCGTCCACAAGCTCCATCTGGCTGATATTCAAGGCGGCCCTTAATTTCTGTTCGATCGTATCTGCAACACTCATAAATAAATTCCACTCTTTAAGACTTGACGAAACTGCCACAATGAACCACATAATGGAAGCATATAAGTTAAAAATGGATAACAATATGACCACCNCAGCCCCTACAAAGTCCGATCAAGGTCTGCCCGACATTAAAATNAACGTGGCACAGATGTTCGGTATCGACAGNGANATCGANGTTCCCGGCTTTTCNGAGAGCAATGAACATGTNCCGGAAATAGACAAGACCTATATCTTCGATCATGACACGACGCTAGCGATTTTGGCGGGTTTTGCCTTTAACCGCCGCGTGATGGTACAGGGTTATCACGGCACGGGGAAATCCACNCATATCGAACAGGTTGCCGCNCGGCTCAACTGGCCTTGCGTGCGGGTTAATCTGGACAGCCATATCAGCCGTATTGATCTTGTGGGTAAAGACGCCATTGTCCTGAAAGACGGTGTGCAGGTNACAGANTTTCAGGAAGGNATCCTGCCATGGGCCTTGCAAAGCCCAACCGCCCTTGTCTTTGATGAATATGATGCGGGCCGCCCGGATGTGATGTTTGTTATCCAGCGGGTTCTGGAAGTGGCCGGGAAAATGACCCTTCTGGATCAGAATAAAGTCATCCATCCCCATCCNTCTTTCCGGTTGTTTTCCACCACCAACACNATNGGNCTTGGCGATACATCCGGNCTTTATCACGGCACGCAACAAATCAATCAGGGCCAGATGGACCGTTGGAATATTGTGACAACGCTCAATTACCTGTCCCATGAGGTCGANGAAAATATCGTTCTGGCCAAATTGCCAACNCTNCANAATGAAAAAGGCCAAAAAATTATCCGGCAAATGGTACAGGTNGCCGACCTGAGCCGTAGNGGCTTTATCAATGGNGATATTTCAACGGTGATGTCGCCNCGNACAGTNCTGACNTGGGCGGAAAATATGGAAATTTTNAANGATNTNGCTTTTGCNTTCCGNCTNACATTCCTCAATAAATGTGATGAGCTGGAACGGCCTGTTGTNGCGGAATATTANCAGCGCTGCTTTGGCACGGAATTNCCNGAATCNGTAATNTCNCCNGTGGCTCAGCCGGAATAGCTTACCCCNNGATGACAAAAAAAGCCGCCCATAAACTGGACCAGTTCAAAAATGCCATCTCTNCCACGGTGCGCGCCATCGCGGANAAANCCGAGCTTGANGTCAGTTTTGGAGCCGAGAATNTTGATATTTCCGGCACCGAAGGCCGCTTGCCGATCCTGTCCATTGACCTGAACCCCNATGAGGTTGCCAANGTGCGCGGGGCGGCNGATGCCTATGCNCTGCGGCTNCGCTATCACAATGCGGCCGTGCATGATAAATATGCCCCGGACAACCCCATGGCCCAAACTGTCTATGCNGCCATGGAACAGGCCCGTGTNGANGCCATCGGCGCCACCAAAATGCCCGGCGTGGCCNANAATCTNGCCGCAACACTGGATGAGCATTATACAAAAACCCGCCTGAGCCTNTCGGCNAATACCGATGACATCCCTTATGGTGATATTCTCAGACTATTGGTTCGGGAACGGCTGACTCATGCCCATCCCCCGGAAGTCACAAACGAAATCGTCAACCAGTTCCGCAGCGAGATCGAATCCCGCGCCGCCCTTCATCTGGATGAGCTGATCGATAATATTGGCAATCAGGAAGCCTTTAGCCTTTTAAGCCGAAAAATCATTGCCGACCTTGATCTGGCCGATGATTTTCAGGGCGAAGACAAAAACAAAGCGCCTAATTCACAGGAAGATGAACAGGACCAAAACACGCCCGAAGAAGACGGTGTAGACACCAGCGACAGTGATGACAGCGACAATCAGGAAGACGGTGACGACAGTTCTGATAATGGCGAGGGCGCATCAGAATCAAGTGACATGGGCGCGGAACTATCCGAAGACATGCTCAATGACATGATGTCCGAAGAAGCAGCGGCAAAGATGCAGGCAATGTTCAACCCCAATGATCTGACAACGGATCAGGTACAGGGGCCGCGTTATGCTGTCTATAGTACGGAATTTGATGAGATCATCGCCGCCGAAGACCTCTGTGATGCGGAGGAACTCACCTTCCTGCGCCGTAATCTGGATCAACAGCTCAGCAGCCTGCACGGGGTGATTTCCAAGCTGGCCAACCGGCTGCAAAGAATGCTCATGGCACAACAAAGGCGATCCTGGGAATTTGATCAGGAAGAAGGTATTCTGGATACCAGCCGCCTGACCCGCGTGGTGACAAATCCGCTTCACGCCCTATCCTTCAAAGTGGAGAATGAGACCGACTTCAAAGATACGGTGGTCACCCTGCTGATTGATAATTCCGGCTCCATGCGCGGACGGCCGATCACCATTGCCGCCATGTGCGCCGATATTCTGGCCCGTACATTGGAACGCTGCGGCGTCAAGGTGGAGATTCTAGGTTTCACCACCCGTGCATGGAAAGGCGGCAAAAGCCGTCTCAAATGGCTTGAAAATGACAAACCCCCAAAACCCGGCCGGCTCAATGATCTGCGCCATATCGTCTATAAAAAAGCCGACAACCCATGGCGGCGGGCGCGGAATAATCTGGGGCTGATGCTTAAAGAAGGACTGTTGAAAGAAAATATCGACGGAGAATCTCTGCTTTGGGCCCATAGCCGCCTGATGAATCGGACCGAAGAACGGCGGATACTGATGGTGATCTCTGATGGTGCGCCCGTGGATGACAGCACCCTATCCACCAACAGCGCCAATTATCTGGAAGATCATTTGCGAACTATGATTGACTGGATTGAGAAACGGTCGCCCGTGGAATTGCTGGCCATCGGCATCGGCCATGATGTGACCCGCTATTACCAAAATGCCATAACGGTTATGGATGCGGAACAGTTGGGTGGAGCAATCACGGAACAGCTTACCGGACTTTTCGATGAGAAAACCCGCAACAAACGTCGAAATTAAAAAACGCCATAAAACACCAGCGCAGAACTACATGGAGCGAATCCAGGATTTAAGCTGATTGACCTGATTTTGGATCAGGCGGGGGGCTCCGGTAACTTGGGCCAATATGCTGATGCCGTGAATGGCACTATCCAGACGTTCGGGCAGGTCGGTTATATTTTCCACCCGCGTAATCACCACAAACTGCTCCCTGATCCAGCCCAGCCGCTGTTGCAGAAGCTCTGCGGCATGGTCGGCAAGCTCACTGTCTTCCCGTTTCACATCAAAATACAGATTGGTCATCGGGCAGCCTTTGCTAATCAGCACATCGGTATCTTCGACGAGCGTATCCAGATAAAGGCTCAACCGTTGACGGGGATTGCTATTCTGTTCAATGATTTCAAACTCGGCCATTTGCCTGTCGCTGTGGGCTTCGATCACCTGATGGCAGATTTTCTGTAAGGACGGAAAATAGTCTTCCGTTTCTTTAAGCGACAAACCAGCCGCTTTGGCAATATCAGCCAGCGTCACCTTGCTATAACCCCGTTCATGGAAAAGGCGTAAGGCCGTCTGTACCAATATATGTCTCTGTTGATTGTCTTTACCCACCTGAGTGCCCTCACCTCTGGCGGCGACTGTATCATCCGTTTTTTCTGCTAACACTATTTTTCTTCTTATATATACACTGTGATTAATCAGCCTTTATTATGTCAGCATATTATTAATATATCCTTAGGGCGAATCCGCGGCATTAAGGACAAAACGCAAAAAAGCCGCCTGATAAATCAGCGGCTTTCAGCAAATCTTAATGTTAAAAGAATTAGGCGGCTTGTTCAGCCCGTTTCTTTTTAACCAGTTTTTTCAAACGACGTGCTTTCAAAGACAGGTTAACGTCAGGGGCTTTAACCAAAAAGTTATCCAGACCACCGTTATGTTCAACAGTACGTAGCGCACTTGTAGAGATTCTCATGGACACAGACTGGCCCAAAATATCACTCAACAATGTGGCTTTGATCAAATTCGGACGGAATTTCCGACGGGTTCTGTTCAGGGCGTGGCTCACATTGTTACCACTCATTACTGCTTTACCGATCAATTCGCATACGCGTGACATAATTTCGTCCTTAAAAATTAGCTCCGGTCCGTCACTGCGATCATATCAGAATCAACAGGAGGCCCTTAAAATATGAATGCGGTATATATGGTATTGCGCGAGATAGGTCAAGGATATTCACCATAGCCCACCTACTTTACTTCAGGAAGTCTTTCAACAACCGCCGCGCCGCCGCCGTGGGGGGCATTTTACCCTCCCGGACCGCCTGTTCCATATGGTCAAGCTTTTCCGGCTGGCTGGCCTGAAACGCATCGATCAACTGGTCGTGAATTTCCGACCACATCCAGGCTTTGGCCTGCTCGGCACGCATTTTATCAAGCTCCGCCGTTTCTTTCATAACCGCCTCAAACGCCTGTATTTTTTCCCAGACCTGTTCCAGTCCCTCGCCCTTTAAAGCGGACGCCAGAACCACGCTCGCTGTCCAGCAGGATGTCTTGGGCCGCATCAAATGAAGCGCCGATTTATAATCCGCCGCCGCACGGGTTGCCGCCGGTTTCAAATCCCCGTCCGCCTTATTAACAATCACAAGGTCGGCAAGCTCCATGATACCCCGTTTAATGCCCTGTAACTCATCACCACCACCGGGAGACAGCATCAGCAGGAACATATCCACCATATCGGCGACCGCAATTTCCGACTGGCCCACGCCCACGGTCTCAATCAGCACCACATCATACCCCGCGGCCTCACAGAGCAACATGGCCTCCCGCGTGCGTCGTGCCACCCCGCCCAACGCACAGCCAGAGGGCGACGGGCGAATGAAAGCCAGGGGGTCTTTGGACAATAGCTCCATACGGGTCTTATCACCCAATATAGAGCCGCCTGTGCGGGTCGAGGACGGGTCCACCGCCAAGACCGCAACTTTATAGCCCTGCCCCGTCAGAAAAAGACCAAAGGCCTCAATGAAAGTGGATTTCCCCACCCCCGGCGTACCAGTAAAGCCCAAACGAATGGATTTCCCGGTATGGGGCAAAATATCACTCAACAGCGCCTGTGCCTCAACCTGATGATCGGCACGGCTGCTCTCCACCAGCGTAATCGCCTTAGCCAATGCCCGCCGCTGTCCGGCCAGAAGGTTTTCTTTGAGGTTATCTATTGTCGCCATAACGCACTCTTTAAATTCATTATCTTATCATTCTGACCTTCACAGGAAGGGTAAACCGGATTGTATAAAATACCACGGAAAAAACCCACCTCAAAATGCCTTTATTTGCATTGTTCCTTCAGTATTTTCTCTCTGACCCAGCCAAACAGCCCAAGACAAACCAGAAATAACAAAGAATAAATAAATGAGAATGCAATGATAAGAATCTTGCTAAATTTCTGCCCGTATCAAACTACCACCAGTTCATTGCCGCTTTGAGGCCTTCTGTTTCCTCATCAGGAGAAAGTTTCCCATCCCAACCTATAGTTCCTTTACTCACTATTGTCACTCCTGCGAAGGCAGGAGTCCAGTCCTCTTCTAAAAAACTGGTTTCCTGCCTTCGCAGGAAAGACGATTTAGGATTGAGAAAATAAAATCACAAAAAAAAGCCCCCTCGGTTTCCCGAAGAGGCTCACAATTCTATAACTCAAGAAACCTAGTTTTTGGCTTTATCGACCAACTGGTTTTCTTTCAGCCATGGCATCATGGCGCGCAGGCTTTCACCCACTTTTTCGATCGGATGAGCAGCACCCTTGGCACGGGCGGCTTTCAGTTTGACCTGACCAACCTTGTTATCCAGCATGAAGT
>JAESPY010000152.1 GCA_016765435.1 Emcibacter sp. | reverse complement strand
GAGCTTTAGCGCAGGAGGGGGAGCGGCCACGCCGCGGGGGAGTATCCCCCCTCTAAAAACAAAAAACACCACCCGTATAAATCTATCCGGCAAAGNNCCCCCCTTAAANNAANTTAAGCCGCCAAACCAACGATCTCGGCTTCGGACATCAGCTTATCCAGATAGGCATGGAATGCCGCGTGATAGGCTTTATCCTCTAGGTACTGCACGATATGCGGCTGAACCAGTTCATAGGGCAAAATCTTGTCCGTGGTCTTGTCCATGAAGCGCTCTTTATGCTGTTCATAGTACCGCGCACAGGTTTCTTCATCGGGGTCCGGCGTGGTAATCACATTATCCAAAAGCTGTTTGATGGCCGCTTCGGCATATTCTTCTGCCAGAGCTTCAATATCACCCATCGGAATGATTTCCTGCCGGGCGGCTTCTTCTAACAGAAGCTGTTTCACCACCAACGCACGGGCGGCATCAAGTCGCGCCGCCTCTANNCTNGGNGCGGGATGNTTGACCATTTCCNCATGGACCTGATCGTCGGTGATTTCCCGTTTGTTGACAAATACTGGCATCNGTAATCCTTTCAATATCCTCGGCCACGTTTGCGGACNATTTGATAACCGGACCGGAATATATATTTCACCGGAACGCTCAACATATGCACCAGCCGTNTGAAGGGGAAGATCAGGAATATNGTCANCCCCAAAAACAGNTGTGCTTTGAAAACCCAAGGTTCATGGACAATGAAATCAGCCGCGCCACTACGGAAAGTGACAATATGCTGCGCCCAGTTACCAAGAGCNACCATAGAAGACCCGTCCATATGCTGTGCGGAATAGAAAATGGAAATCAATCCCAGAATAAGCTGGATATACAGCACCCATAACAGCAGAATATCGGAAAATTTCGACGTGGCCCGAATACGTGGATCGGTCATCCGCCGCACCAGCAACATNGTTAAGCCGATAAAACAAATACCGCCCANCAATGCGCCGCCAACCATNGCCATCATTTGCTTGGCNTCGGTCGTGACAAAATGATGATAGACACTTTCCGGCGTCAGCAAGCCNACAAGATGGGTGAANAACAGCATGATAATNCCNATATGGANCAGNTTGCTGCCCATACGCATNCCTTTGCTGCTGAGAAGTTGGCTAGANCCAGCNTTCCAGCTATATTGATCGCGGTCATANCGCAGGATTGATCCCANAACCATCACGATGACGGCAATATAAGGATACAGGCCAAAGACCAGATGATGCAGAAAGGGGGTTGCTACAATATCAGTTTCGGGCATTGGGCTGATCTCCATTCATGGGTTGACTGGTCATATTTTTTAANTCGGCGGTCGCNTTGGGAAAGGCATCGCATGTGCTGCAATCATCNGCACCGACATCGCTATTGTCAAAGGCGGANGCCTCTTCCCATTCCTTATCGATTTCCTCCGCCGTCATNTCCTCNACAGGNTCTAATTTNGCCTGTGCNANCATATCCTGATCCGGTTTGACNTTNGAGAGNGCTTCCAGTGCCTCAAAAACCACGNGGTAAGAAGATTTGCGTTTCTTCAGCTTCACNCCAATAGTGGCAATCACCGTAATCGGATCACCCAGNAANGCCGTNGCCTCATCCNCCGGAGAGAGNGANAGAAATTCCAGAAANAGCGGNAGATAATCCGGCANNTCNCCTGTGGACACATACAGGCCTTTTTCTTCGTAAGCTTCGGCCAGATTGACCATNGCNTGTCCNCGGTCNCGGCTTTCNCCGTGGATATGNTCAAACAGATGCAGNCAATGCGCCCGCCCNCGNTCAAACAGTTCCACATANTCTTCCTGANCCTGATAAATATCTTTCGATTTCANCTCATCGGCNAAGGCNNNGACTTTTTTACAATGCCGGGTGGGCAACAGCTTNTCATCCCGCANAACCGCCATCAAATCGTCCAGATGCCGCATAAGCTCCTCATTGGGATAGGACAGGAGCANGCCTAGTATTTTAAAGGTCTTCATTNATNTAACTCCTGATTTTTCCNCTCATGGTGTTTTTATGGGTCGANGTGCCGAACAGATTGGTTTTCGTCTGACCACCGTCGCCACAGCCNTTNCCAAAGNTNAANCCGCANGATGANCGCTGCTCAAAGGCAATTTCGTTATCGAACGGNGTTTTACCGGCATATTCCCGGTGGTTGGTCGGAATGACATAGCGGTCTTCATAATTGGCCAAGGCCATGATCTGATACATATCATCCAAGGTATTTTCATCCAGTCCAACCCGGTCCAGAATATCCAGATTTGTAACGCCCTCGACAGTTTTCCCGCGCATGAACTCGCGCATGGCCAACATTCTTTCCAAGGCATGAACCACCGGCTCTTCCTTACCACCCGTCAACATATTCGCGAGGTACTTTACCGGAATACGAAGATCCTCCACATTC
The DNA here is from genome assembly GCA_016765435.1 of Emcibacter sp. Classification (GTDB taxonomy): domain Bacteria; phylum Pseudomonadota; class Alphaproteobacteria; order Sphingomonadales; family Emcibacteraceae; genus Paremcibacter. The sequence goes on along the minus strand of JAESPY010000152.1, from coordinate 4,504 downwards.
GGGATCACACCGCTTTTTTCCAGCCTGCCGTCTTCCATGGCGGACTGAATGGGGGACAATGGCGGAATATACCAAACCATGGGCAACGTCCGATATTCTGGATGCAGCGGGAAGGCCACCTTCCAGTCCATAGCCATTTTATAAACCGGTGAATTTTTCGCCGCCACCATCCAACTGTCAGGAACACCGTCTTTTTTCGCTTGGGCAATAACCTCTGGATCATGGGGGTCAAGGAAGATATCACATTGTTCCTGATATAAGTCTTCCACATTCTCGGTGCTGGCGGCTTCTAATATCCGGTCAGCATCATAGAGCATGACGCCCAGGTAACGAATACGTCCGACACAGGTTTCCGAACAGACCGTCGGGTCACCAGCTTCAATACGGGGGTAGCAGAAGGTACATTTCTCCGACTTGCCACTTTCCCAGTTGAAATAGATTTTCTTGTAGGGACAGCCACTGACACACATGCGCCAGCCCCGGCATTTTTCCTGNTCAATCAGNACAATNCCGTCTTCTTCCCGCTTGTANATCGCNCCGCTTGGACAGGCCGCCGCACAGGTCGGGTTCAGGCAATGCTCACACAGGCGTGGCAAATACATCATGAATGTATTCTCGAACTCGCCGTACATTTCCTTTTCCATTTGGGCAAAGTTGTAATCCTGTGACCGTTTGGAAAATTCGCCGCCGAGAATTTCTTCCCAGTTGGGGCCCCATTCGATCTTGTCCATCACTTTGCCTGTGATGGCAGAATGAGGCCGAGCAGTCGGTGGTGTCTTTACCTCCGGTGCCTTCTGAAGCCGTTCATATTCAAAGGTGAACGGTTCGTAGTAATCATCAATTTCCGGCAGATCCGGATTGGCGAAAAGCTTGGCCAATATCCGGAATTTTCCGCCCATTTTCGGCTTTAACTGGCCATTGCCAAGACGGGTCCAGCCGCCGTTCCATTTATTCTGATTTTCCCAATCCCGAGGATAACCCACCCCCGGTTTGGTTTCCACGTTATTGAACCAGGCATATTCAACCCCGGCCCGAGACGTCCAGACATTTTTACAAGTCACGGAACAAGTGTGACAACCAATACATTTGTCCAGATTCAGGACCATTCCTATTTGAGCACGAATTTTCATTATGCTAACTCCTCGTGATCAGGATTGCCGGAAACACCATCTGCTGGCTCATCCATCCAATCCACTTTATCCATCTTGCGGCACAGGACAAATTCATCCCGGTTTGACCCGACCGTGCCATAATAGTTGAACCCGTAAGACAATTGAGCATAACCGCCAATCATATGGGTCGGTTTAACCACCGCACGGGTGACAGAATTATGGATACCGCCGCGCATTCCAGTTGTTTCCGCACCGGGTGTATTGATGATTTTTTCCTGCGCGTGATACATCATGCACATGCCTTCGTTGACGCGTTGAGACACAACGGCCCGACAGGCAATCGCCCCATTCACATTATACAGCTCAATCCAGTCATTATCCTCGACGCCGATCTTCCGGGCATCAACTTCACTGATCCAGACGATCGGACCCCCGCGGGACAATGTCTGCATCAACAGATTGTCTGAATAGGTGCTGTGGATACCCCATTTTTGATGCGGTGTGATCCAGTTCAAGGCGATCCGTGGGTTGCCATTGTCCTTGATATCCTTAACCGGAGCAAGGGTTTTGGTATTGATCGGTGGCTTATAAACACAAAATCCCTCACCAAAGTCCCGCATCCAGGTATGATCCTGATAGAACTGTTGCCGCCCGGTCAAGGTCCGCCATGGTATCAGCTCATGGACATTGGTATAGCCCGCATTATAGCTCACATGTTCATCTTCCAGACCCGACCATGTGGGGGAGGAAATGATCTTGCGCGGTTGGGCCTGAATATCCCGGAAGCGGATTTTCTCGTCCTCTTTCGGTTTGGCCAGATGCTGATGATCTCGTCCGGTAAATTTCTCCAGCGCGGCCCAGGCTTTAACCGCTACCTGACCGTTGGTTTCTGGGGCCAGAGACAGAATAACCTCTGTCGCATCAATATCCGTTTCAATGCGTGGCATGCCTTTGGAAACGCCTTCCTCTGTCACCACACGGTTCAATTCGCCGAGGAACTTATATTCAGGCTCCGTATTCCACGAAATGCCTTTGCCGCCATTACCAATTTTGGTCAACAACGGCCCAAGGGCGGTGAACTTCTTATAGGTATCAGGATAATTGCGCACCACATCCACATAAGCGGGCATGGTTTTTCCGGGAATCGGATCAATCTCACCCTTCTTCCATTCCTTGACATCCAGCCCCTGCGCCAGTTCTCCCGGCGTATCATGAAGGATCGGCACGGCCACAACATCGGTTTCCTCGCCCAGATGACCGGGACAAAGTTCAGAGAATTTCTCGGCAAAGCCTTTATAGATATCCCAGTCACTGCGGCTTTCCCATGCGGGATCAACGGCGCGGCTCATAGGATGAATGAAGGGATGCATATCCGACGTATTCAGGTCGTTCTTCTCATACCATGTGGCCGCTGGCAACACGATGTCTGAGTAGAGACAAGTGGTGGACATACGGAAATCCAGCGTCACCACAAGATCAAGTTTGCCTTCCGGCGCTTTGTCATGCCAGACAACTTCACTGGGCCGTTTGGCCCCGCGTTCGCCGATATCCTTGCCCAATACACCATTCTGGGTGCCGAGCAGATGTTTCAGCATATATTCATGGCCCTTGCCACTGGACCCCAGAATGTTGGAGCGCCAGATAAACATATTGCGCGGGAAGTTTTTCGGATTATCCGGGTCTTCACAGGACATATTCAGGGAACCGTCTTTCAGCCGTCCCGCGATATATTCCGCCGTTGGTTTTCCGGCAGCTTTCGCCAATTTTGTCAACTCAAGCGGGTTTTCCTCTAACTGTGGTGCAGAGGGCAACCAGCCCATTCTTTCGGAGCGGATATTACAATCGATCAGGGAATAATCTTCCCATTTTTTCTTGTCGGCCAGGGGGGACAGAATTTCATCCACACCCAACTTCTCATAGCGCCACTGATTGGCATGATTATAGAAAAAGCTGGTGCCGTTCATATGGCGCGGGGGACGATGCCAGTCAGTAGCAAAGGCCAGCGGTTGCCATCCCGTTTGTGGCCGCAGTTTTTCCTGACCCACATAATGGGCCCAACCGCCGCCGGATTTACCAATGCAACCACACATGATCAACATATTAATCACACCACGATAGTTCATATCCATGTGATACCAATGGTTCATGGCCGCCCCGATGATAATCATTGACCGGCCTCTGGTTTTATCCGCATTTTCGGCGAACTCACGGGCCACCTTAATGACTTTCGCACGGGAAACGCCCGTAATTTTTTCCTGCCATGCGGGGGTATAGGGCTTGTCATCATCATAGCTTTTGGCAACATTATCGCCGCCAAGGCCACTATCAACGCCGTAATTGGCAATCATCAGGTCATATACCGTGGCGACATATTTATCCCCATCACGGGTTTTGACTTTACGCACCGGAATATTATGAAACAACACACTGTCATGGTCCGTCGCCGTAAAGATCGGCTGCTCATGTTTCAGATTGCCAAAATAAGGGAAGCCCACAGACAAGACTTCGTCATGCTTCTGCACCAGAGATTTCAACGGCCAGATTTCAGTGCCATCCTCCAGATTTTTGGATTCCAGATTCCAATGGCCTTCTTCGCCCCTACGGGAGCCAACGGTGCCATTGGGAATGACGACCTTGCTCGTATTGGCATCAATGACCGTTGATTTCCAGTCCGGGTTATTTTCCTGTCCCAGATCATCAACAAAATCAGAGGCGCGCAGGGTCCGGCCCGCCACATATATCCCGTCCTGCTCATCAATTTGTACAAGGAACGGCATATCGGAATAAAGCCTAGTATAATCATCAAAATAATCGCTCTGACCATTCACATGAAATTCGGTCAGAATCACATGCCCCATGGCCATCGCCATGGCCGCATCTGTGCCCTGACGCGGGTTAAGCCACATATCACTCAGCTTGGCTACCTCACTGTAATCCGGGGTAATGGCCACTGTTTTGGTGCCTTTATAACGCACCTCGGTGAAGAAATGGGCATCCGGTGTCCGGGTCTGCGGCACGTTAGAGCCCCAAGCCATGATATAGGATGAATTATACCAATCGGCACTTTCCGGCACATCTGTCTGCTCGCCCCATACCTGCGGTGACGCCGGGGGCAGATCACAATACCAGTCATAAAAGCTCAAGCTGACCCCCCCGATCAGCGACAGGTAACGCGACCCGGCCGCATAGGAGACCATAGACATGGCCGGAATGGGTGAAAAACCAACAATCCGGTCAGGCCCATAGGTTTTAGCGGTATAGATATTGGCCGCCGCGATGATCTCATTAACCTCATCCCAATTTGCCCGTACCAGCCCGCCAAGACCGCGCACCTGTTTATAGGATTTGGCCTTTTCAGCATCCTCGACAATATGACCCCATGCGGTCACCGG
>JAESPY010000151.1 GCA_016765435.1 Emcibacter sp. | reverse complement strand
CCAAAAACCTGATCAATATTTTTGCCGCGCTCAGTGACCGGACCGCCGCAGATGTTTGCCGCGAATATGGTGGGCAGGGCTTTGCCGGCTTTAAAAAGGATCTTGCGGAATTAAGTGTTTCAGTCCTTGGGCCGATAACAGAGGAAATGAATCGGCTTTGTGAAGAGAAAACTTATATAGATCAAATCCTTAAAGAAGGATCAGAGAAAGCGCGGATTCTGTCAGAGCCGATATTAAAAGATGTTCACAATATCGTGGGGTTCTTGCAATCCTGATGCGAACCGACTATCTTTAAAGTATCTCTTGTGGAGAGGGATAACGGTTAAGGTGAAGATTATGAAGATTATCGTAAAATTTTTAAGTGTGGTGGTTCTTGTCGGGCTTGTATCCGGCTGTAACAGCACGTTTAAATCCAATGTGTCACGGTTCCATGAATTGCCAGCGCCCAAGGGTGAAACGGTGATGATTGTGCCGCTTGATCCCGCGAAAAATACCAGCCTCGAATTTGCTTCTTATGCCAATATGGTNGGAAGCTATCTGGCAAGGCAGGGCTATTCNCCGGCCGGTACGGAAGATGCGGACCTGATTGTTGAACTGGATTATTCCGTGGACGACGGCAANGTCATGGTCAAAAGTTATGGCTTCGGTTACGGTTTTGGTTATGGCTATAGTCATTTCCGCCCTTACGGCCATTTTGGACGTTANNGNGGCTATTACAGCCCGTTTTACAGTCCTTTTTACGANCCTTTCTACCGTCATTCCTATTTTAATGAGCCGGATGTTCGGTCCTATGTCAATTATACCCGTAAACTTACGTTGATTATCCGGCCCAATGTGGCGGNTAAGAAAAACCTGTTTGAGGGTACGGTGGAAAGCACAGGACGGAGCAATAACCTTGCGAAGTTGATGCCCCATATGACACAGGCCCTCTTTACCAACTTCCCCGGTGTCAGCGGGACCACAGAAAAGATCGTCATTGAGCTTAATCAGGAATAAAACGCATCTTTCCATATATGTTTACGGCGTGATGTTGTGAAGCTATAGTGAGTCTTGGATAATATTAAGGGCAGTAAATATGTGGGATAGAATCAAGCGGGTATTTTGTTGGCTTCGGGAAAAAATTACCTTGAGAATCGCCAGAAGAATTCTGGCGACCTTGGTTGTGGTTGTCTTTTTCTACTATCTGTTGGGCATGGTCGTTGTTGAGAATATCAATGATGACAAAAATTATGCTGCGGATCAGCTGGCGGATACGGGGCAGGGCAGTCATGTGGTGGCCATGTCCATTGCCATGATTGACCGGGAAGTCAATCAGCATGCCTGGATTTCCAACGATCCGTGGTTCAAGCCCGGGTCGTTGCTGGATAATATGGCCCATTATCAGAAGGGGATTATCTCTGCCAATGCTATATTCGCCATTGAATTAAAGGACCAGTTGAGCCGGACCCGTGGCTCCAGTCAGGTGGATAAAAACCTGATGGAAGTGGCAAGTGGTATTAATTATGCGCCCGACAGATGGTATTGGGACCCCAGTGTGTCCATATTCCTGTTCGTGGCCCCGGCGGAAAAACAATATAACAGTGCGCTGAAAAACCTGAAAAGCTATAATGAGCGTCTGGCCAAGGGAGAGGCGACTTTTGAGCGGCGGGCCGATAATCTTTTGTCAACGTTGGATAAATTTGCCCTTGATCTCGGCTCATCATCGGACGCGATCTCGAGAAAAATTGATAATGGTATCGGCTGTGTTCTGGATACCAAGGCCGATGATTTGTTTTATGATGTGAAAGGCCGTTCCTACGCCTATTGGATGTTGCTGAAGGGACTGCGCGTGGATTTCAGCAAAGTCATCAACGACAAAGATATTGGCAGCAGTTGGGACCTTCTGGAGCAGAGTCTGGCCGCCCTGATTGATATGGACCCGATGATTGTGTCCAATTGTGACACCGATGATTTCTTGTTTCAGAACCATATTGCGGCGCAGGGTTTCTATCTTTTACGGTCCAGAACCCAATTGAAAGAGATCACCAACATCCTGTTAAAATAAAAAAATCTTGCCAAACTTCGGTTTTCGGTGGCAAGATATGTGAACTTGCGATGAAACAGGACAAGGGAATTGTGATGCCCACACAAGAAAATAAATGGAAATTTCTGGTTATTGCCGACGATACAGCGGAATTTAAAGTTGTTCTTCGGCTGGCGGCTTTGCGGGCGCAGCGCGTGGGCGGGATAGTTGTTATGCTGCGTATTCTTCAGCCAGCCGAGTTTCAGCATTGGATGTCTGTGCGGGATATCATGGAAGAAGAAGCCATGCAGGAAGCGCAGGAAATGATGGATCAGTTTGCCCGTGAGGTAAAACAATTGTCCGGCCTTGAGTGTGAGCAGGTCATGCGTAAAGGCGAGCCGGGTGACGTCATTACGCAATATATTGGCGAGGATAAGGATATTCATCTTCTGGTTCTGGGGGCCAATGTGGATGGGGACCCCGGCCCGTTGGTTAAGGCCTTTCGCGAGGAACTTTTGAATGTTCTGCATATGCCTGTGTTGGTCGTTCCCGGCAATATGACCGATCAGGAAATTGATAAATTCGTTTAATTTTGCTTATTTTATGTATTTAAGACCATTTCACTCTTGATTTTAGGGCGAAATATTGCCATCTATGTCCTATCACTAAAGCAGTAGGACCAATACATGTTTATTCAGACCGAAACGACTCCCAATCCCGCAACCTTGAAATTTGTACCGGGTGAAACCGTTATGGAAAAGGGAACGGCTTTTTATGAAAATGCCGAAGAAGCTGAAAATTCCCCTCTGGCCCGGCGCCTGTTCGGTGTGGACGGCGTATCAGGAACATTTTTTGGATTTGATTTTATTGCGGTTACCTTGACAGATCAGGACTGGGAAGATCGCAAGACCGATGTGCTTGGCGCGATCATGGAGCATTATACTTCCGGCGACCCGGTTGTTGCCAGTGATGCCGCCGATGGTGCAGATGTTCCAGAGGCAGAAGATAATCCCGAAGATGCAGAAATCATCGCCCAGATCAAAGAACTTCTGGAAGCGCGTGTCCGGCCCGCAGTGGCCCGTGACGGGGGTGATATTACTTTTCATGCCTATAACGAGGGGACGGTTTATCTGCGTATGCAGGGGGCCTGTTCTGGTTGTCCCAGTTCAACGGCCACTCTGAAATACGGCATTCAGAATCTCTTGAAACATTATATTCCCGAAGTGGAAAATGTTGAGGCGGTTTAACGCCTCACATNACGAAAAACGGTAATCCAAACCAATACCATCTTCTGTCAGGACCGGGTAGGGTGCAGTTGAGNCTGCTTCTGCCTTGGGGCAGGGGTTTGTCAAAACGGATTTCGATCCGGTTGCCGCCGATGCGGGTGATGTCNGCNGCNTTGCCNAAATGGGACGGATAACAGCTCANAGCCGACAGACCGCGNACTTTTTTNTCAACGGTGAAACCNATTTGGGGTGGATTGCGCTTAATNACNGCGCCGATGGGCAGAATATCATAAGCGGGNAGNGCGCGCGCATTGACGATCAGACGAAATCTTTCCATATCGGCATATTTCTCGTTAAAGGAAAAACGCGGCAGGCCAAACAGGTTGCGGCTGCTGCTGGCGGCACTGGAAAATTGTCCGAAAGCGGCTTTNATCTTNTTNTCNTTTAGAATNTTGATNAACATTGGGCTGAATTCNCCAAAAGGATAGGCAAATATATCNGGGATGGCCCCAAGTTCCTTTTGATAGGTTTCACTGGCGGCGTTGATATCTTTTGTGGCCTGCTCGCGGGACATATGGATCAAATGGTCATGGGTATGGGCATGATGGCCGATGGACACCAGAGGGTCCTTCGCCAGATCCCGAATCTGTTGCCATGTCATATATCCCGTGATTTCTCGGTTTATGGGTTCTGTGGAGATAAACAGGGTGAAGGGCAAATTGGCTTGTTTCAATCTGGGCCAGGCGTTTTCCAATATGGAAAAATAGGCGTCATCAATGGTGATGGCGATGGTGCGCGGGGGAAGTTTTACTTTGTTGCGCAGGGCCTCCACGATGACATCAAGGGCGACGATATTGTATTTTTCTTTTATCAGTTCGGCCAATTGGGCATCAAATTGTTCCAGCGTGATATTGGTCGAGGGATATCGACCCTCGCGAACCGATGGTACATCAAGATAATGGCGGAATCTTCCGGCTTTACGGCTTGGGCTTTCGTCGCCGTAAAGGAAAGACAGATCAGTATTTGAGCTGATAATAACAGCGAAAACAGGAAACGATGATTTACTTTACGCATAACGCGGCCTCTTCTTTGGGACGAAGTATAACAGGATAATTTTAAAAGAAAATCTTCTTCGTGCCCGCGCGATATATGTTAACATGCCGTTTTAAGATTTAGGATGAAGAATGACGCAAGATATACTTTCCGACCGGGATTTAAATGTGATTTTCCGGGAAGCCCGTTCTTTCAAAGGCTGGCAGGATACGCCGGTTTCTGAAATTACCATACGCGCTATGTATGATCTTTTACGTTGGGGACCGACAAGTTTCAATTGCTCCCCCGCGCGCTTTGTCATTATCCAGAGCGCCGAAGCCAAACAAAAGCTGGCCGATTGTGTTATGGACAGCAATAAGGACAAAATATTATCAGCGCCCTTTACCGTCATTGTCGGCAGTGATGCAAAATTCTATGACAAGCTGCCCGAACTCTTCACGGCCTATGCCGGTGCCAAGGACTTGTTCACGGACAATGCGGAATTGGCACAAGAGACAGCTTTCCGCAACAGCAGTTTGCAGGGCGGCTATATGATCATCGCGGCGCGGTCGCTTGGGCTGGATTGTTGCCCCATGTCTGGCCTTAACCCAAAAGCGGTTAATGATGCCTTTTTCAAGGGCGGTAATTGCAGTGTGAATTTCATCTGTAGCATGGGCTACGGCGATGGCGACAGCCTGCCGGACCGTGACCGTCGTCTGTCTTTTGATGAGGCGTGTGAAATCCTTTGAATATCCTTGCTCTTGATTCTGCGCTTTCTTCTTGTTCTGCGGCAGTGGTCAGGGACGGCGTGATATTATCTGAAATATTTGAAGAGAGATTGCGGGGGCAGGCCGAACGTCTAATCCCCATGTGTCAGGAAGTCTGTGCGCAGGCGGGTCTGTCTTTTGACGATCTGGAGGCTATTGCGGTCACACGCGGCCCCGGCACTTTTACGGGTGTGCGCATTGGACTCGCGGCGGCCAAGGGGTTGGCACTGGCGTTAAATATACCGCTTGTCGGGGTGACGACGTTGGATGTTGTCGCCAGAGATATTGCCGAAAGCCTGCCGGATGGCCGGGTGGCGATCGCCCTTGATGCGCGAAGGTCGGAAGTTTATCTGCAGATTTTTGAGGTGACGGGCGGCAATAATATTCCGGTCAGTGAACCTGCGGCGGTGCCTTTGGAAAATGTGGCCGCGCATCTCGATGGACAGGTGACAGCCCTGTTCGGTACGGGGGCTGAACTGGTGAAATCTTTTTTGTCTGATGATATTTGTGCTCGGTTGGATTTTCCTGATATGCCGTGTCAGCCCAAGAGCGGTACGCTGGGTCTGATGGCCTGTGAAAGGCTGGCGTCTGGTGCAACACCAGAGGCCGTTGTGCCGCTTTATCTGCGCGCTCCTGATGCGGTGGCGGCAAAGGCGATCAGTTATCCTTTTCAGAATTTATGACGGTTTCTGTTCAGATGTTCGGGGGGGAAGCCGCAGAAATCCTGTCAGAGATGCAGGCCCGGTCTTTTCAGGATACGCCGGAACAGCTGTGGTCCGGAAAAGAATTTGCCGCGTTGTTTCAACATTCGGGGACAAAGGCCATGATCCTATCCGTGGCGGCGGAGACAGCAGGGTTCCTCATGTGGCGGCAAGTGGCCGATGAGGCGGAAATATTGACCATTGCCGTTCTGCCCGCCTGCCGTGGTCGGGGCTTGGGGCAACGNNTGTTANAGGNATTTTATGAACAGGCGCGNGTNGCAGGNGTCCGGGANNTATTTCTTGAGGTGCGCGCNGATAATAANGCCGCCGAAAGNCTATATNCCAAAGCCGGTTTTGACAGGGTGGGACGNCGGAAGAATTATTACGGCGGCAGGGGGGCAGAGAAGCAGGATGCTCTGATTATGAAATATAGCCTTGACCCANATTCNNCNTGCAAAATATAGATCGCTTTTCAAAAAGGAATATATTTTGAATTGNGCGCGATAATGTGTATAATCNTGAAAAAAATATACGATATAAACAGGGTTATAAANTAGGTAATAAACTAATGGCGTCAGAAATAGAAAAAATATGTATTNAAAANGGTATGCGGATGACGGACCAGCGCCGTGTCATCGCAAGGGTGCTTTCGGATGCNCTTGATCATCCGGATGTNGAAGAAGTTTATCGGCGGTCCATTGATATTGATTCGCGCATCAGNATNGCAACCGTCTATCGTACGGTCCGNCTTTTTGAAGAGGCCGGAATATTGGAACGTCATGATTTTCGGGTTGANAATGGNGAAAACCGGGCGCGATTTGAACTTGTCAGTGAAATACATCACGATCATCTCATTGATGTTGAATGTGGTGAGGTTATTGAATTTCANGATGATGAAATNGAANTATTGCAGAAGAAGATTGCGGAAAAATACGGCTATAAACTGGTGGATCACCGTATGGAATTATACGGNGTGAAAATCAAATAGAGCAAATATATCACTGTACACATTGTAAAAGCCCCTGCGNCCTTATATATNTANGGNCGCAGGGCTTTGTATTAAGGCGGAAACCAANTCATTCATCATGAGAGAATATTATAGAATACTCAAGGCACTGTTCTTTTTTGCTGTGTTGTTGCCGCCGACCATTATATTCAAGAAAATAAAATTTCCGGGCTATAAGGCTTGGCCGCATCTGGTGCATCGCTCNTTGTGTTATGCATTGAATGTGAAGGTAAAGACNTTNGGNGAACCGCTCGAAGGNCCGCCGACGTTGTTTGTCAGCAATCATGTTTCCTGGATTGATATTATNGTTTTGGGGCACGTTATCAAGGCCTGCTTCATTGCCAAGAAAGATATGAAGGGATGGCCGNTTATNGGTTATTTGTCTTCNNTGCAACGGACNATCTTCATTGACCGGGAAAAACGNAGCGATGTNATTGAACANCGCAAGGAAATGCAGGACAGAATGNATAATGGCGATAANCTGATCTTGTTTCCCGAGGGGACCACATCNGACGGNGGACGGGTNTTGCCGTTTAAAAGNTCCNTNTTTGGGGTGACNGAAAATGCCATGCAGCTCNCTGNGGATGAACAGGGCCGGACACCAGAATTAATGGTGCAGCCTGTGACGATTGTGTACAAACGAATTAACAACATGCCCACCATACGGTCCAGCCGCCCGAGCGTTGCATGGTACGGGGACCTTGATATGGCACCACATTTTAAAGGCGTGCTTAATCTGCTCAAAATTGAGGTAGAGGTGCATTTCCACGAACCAGTATCGCGCAGTCTTTTCAAGACCCGGAAAGAATTGTCGGCCTATTGCCAGCGGACGATTGAAAATCGCTTGCTTGACTCTTTGCGGGGCAAGCTTGATGGATGAAACAGGAATACCAGTGACTAAAAAAATATATGTTAAAACATATGGTTGTCAGATGAATGTCTATGATACGGAACGTATGGTGGATGTGATGGGCCACGAGGGCTATCAGGCAACGGACAAGCCGGATGATGCGGACCTGATTGTGTTGAATACCTGTCATATCCGGGAAAAGGCCGCTGAAAAGGTCTATTCCGATATTGGCCGTCTTCGGGTGATGAAGGAAAAACAGGCTAAAAAAGGCGGTAAAGACAGCATTCTTGCCGTTGGCGGTTGTGTGGCACAGGCCGAGGGCGGAGAGATTCAACGGCGCATGCCCGTGGTCGACATGGTCTTTGGCCCGCAAACCTATCATCGGTTGCCGGAAATGACACGGACGGCGGACAAATTGAAAAAAGAAGGCGAACGTCCGCGTATTGTTGATACGGACCTTGCCGTCAGTGAGAAATTCGAAGCGCTGTCTAAAAAACCGATGTCGGCGAAAAAATCCGCTTTTCTGACGGTTCAGGAAGGCTGTGATAAATTCTGTAAATTCTGTTGCGTACCATATACTCGCGGAGCTGAATACTCACGTAGCTTATCTGAGATTTATCGTGAAGCATTGCATCTAGCTAATAAAGGAGC
>JAESPY010000150.1 GCA_016765435.1 Emcibacter sp. | reverse complement strand
TCCCCAGAGGTCCCATTTTGATTTGAGACATTTCGTAACCGGAAGGCCGCAATGTGCCACCTGCCAATAGCATCCCCTCCTCATAAGAAATACTATTGCTGTTCGCGGGTAATTCATAAATACCGGGCCGAACCATTTCCCCGTCAAGGGCAACAGTCGCCCCGATCGTCGGCACAATGACCCTGTCACCATCGTTCAATGTATTAAAACCAGAATCCTTACCACTTAATAGAGCATAGATATCAAAAACCGTCTTTTTACCGCCCCGGTAAATGGAAATATTCCTCAGCGAGCCGGTCTTCTTTATACCCCCCACTTGCATCAGGATTTCCAGAGGACGCGCAAGACTGGACGTACGGATAACGCCGGGGTTTTCTACCTCCCCAACGACAACAACCGAAATCATCCTTACCGAGGCTAGAGAAACATAAACCTCGGTCCCGATAATACTATCTTCAACCTGTTTTTTTAGAATCTTTTTAAAATCACCATAGCTCAACCCGGTGATAGTGATTGGCTTAAGGTCTGGAACAATCACACGGCCCTCAAGATCTGCTTTCACTGTATAGGATTGTGATTTTGACCCCTGAAAAGTGATAATAAACTCATCCCCGGCCCCTAACTTGTAACTATCCGAAACAGCCCCCGTCATGACATTATCATAGGCCGGAATATTTTCGAAAATAGAATACCCATATTGCGTGATTTTAGAGTTTAACCGATCCTGAAAATCCTTTTCCAGCCGGGATATTTTAACAACTTCCTCTTTACCACTATCACGAAGAAAATCCTGACGTTGCTGCTCTCTTAATTGACGTTGCTGCTTTTCCAGTTGCTGATTCTGATATTGCTGCTGACGGGCCTGATCCAGTGGGGAAACTATCGTTGTATTGCCGCCGCCAGAAACTCCCGTCCTGTTTTTCAAAGCTTCCAGCATTGCAGGATCAATGCTTTGTGCGAAGACGGACTGATGCAACAGAGACATCCCTACGAAAATTGTAAAGATCATTCCTTTCAAGAAGCTATCCTTCCCTATCATTATTCTGTTTTCCTTGGCTTAACAGCCGTAATTAATTTGATTTTTAGCCTGATTTTTTTAGTGTTTCCAGAATGTAGCATATATGGCAATATGCGCAAGTATTTGGTTAACGAATTTAGCGAACCCTGACGGCTCGTACCCACCAGTCTGGAAAATCACGCCCAATGATATCCGCTTGGTTTTTAGCGGCCTCAAAATCGGAGAAAATTCCAAAACATGTGGCACCACTGCCTGACATAGCAGCATGGATACAATGATCCTTTTTTCCAATATATTCCAAAACCTTTCCAATGCCCGGCTCAAGCAGGCTGGCGTCGTAGGCCAAATCATTGCGTGTCAAATCCAGAATATCTTTCAACTGATCCACTGTCCGAATGTCATCTGGCAGGGTTCTAGAAGGAGAAAAAGATATTTTTCTATCTGCCCGCGCCTTGAATATCTCCCCTGTAGAAACAGATACACCGGGATTAACCAAAAGCAAAAATAGGGGGAATTTTAGCGTTACAGGGCGTAAAATCTCGCCGACTCCTGTCATCAACATTGTTGTCGATGCCATGCAAACCGGCACATCCGCCCCCAAAGAAAGTGTTAACTCATCTAATACGGAGGCATTGCATGATATCTGCCACAGGTTAAGCAAGGCATGAAGCGTTGCTGCCGCATCGGCAGAGCCGCCGCCAATTCCCGATGAGACGGGTAGGTTTTTAACAAGCTCTATATCCGCCCCCGCTTGAATATCAAATTTATCCCGCAACAGTCGTGCTGCTTTCAGAACGAGGTTATCCTCCTGCGCGTCCAACTTGATGGCGAAAGGCCCCGATATATTAAGGGTTATATTTTGAGCCGGTTTCACAGAAATTTCATCGCCGTAATCGGCAAAAACAACCAGACTGTTCAACAGGTGATAACCATCAGCCCGCCGTCCGGTAATCAACAAATCAAGATTGATTTTTGCCCGGGCCATATAGGTAATTTTGTCTGTATGGGAACCGTGACTATTTGCCATCTTTGATTTTTATTCTGATTTTTGCGACAAGTTCTTCATCTGGTTTTAAAGAAAGAGCATGGCGCCACTGAAACCTTGCCTCATATTTCCGGCCCACGGCCCAATAGGCATCCCCCAAATGGTCATTAATTGCCCAGTCATCCGTTTGTAGTAACACAGCTTTTTCAAGATATTCAACGGCCTTTGGCATATCCCCAATCCGGTATAACGCCCAGCCTAAACTATCAATGATATAACCATCATAAGGGCGCAATTCCACNGCCCGTTCCAGCATTTNCCGNGCTTTNTCAATATTCANGCCCTTGTCCACCCAGCTATAGGCAAGATAATTCAANACCTGNGGCTGATCGGGGCGTAATTCAAGNGCNTTCAGAAAATCAGCCTCNGCCAATTTCCATTTTTTAACCTGTTCATAAACAATGCCNCGGGTATAAAAAATGCTCCANTGTTTATCCTCAACTTGNTTCAGACTNCCGATATATTTTGTATAGGACTTNCCNGCTTCNNCAAAACGGCTGTTCATNCGGTTNATATCACCAAGTGAGCCCAAAAGTTCTCTATTCTCGGGGAACTTTTNCAATAGNTCATTCATGGCCTCAATAGCNGCNTCCAACTGTCCCATTTTCTCNAGAACCCATGCCATCTGCAACTGGGCCTTAAAATATAACGGGTGTTTTCGNGAAATCCGGCCNAAACTTTTNAACGCNCCTTCATAATANNCATCTGATTCAAAAATCTGCCCCANCAGATAATCGGCATTAAAAAAATNTTTTTTCATATAATCGGCAAANCGCAGATAGGCGGTCGCGGATTTGCGGNTATTATCCTGCATCAGGAAATTCGCCGCCGTATANAAAACCTCTGCCACAGCATCTTTCTCAGAAGATATATAAGATTCTGCCCGANCCCCCTTCTCCAGATCATNAAGCGACCGCTGNAATATTAAATTATCNGGCGCTTTTTCNAGNTAATTNTNATACANTTGGCGAGCNTCNCCNTCCCGNCCNAAACGGCGCAATANAATACCGTAAGCCTCAACTGTTCTTAATGACATGGCCCCCGGCACAACCAGAGACTCTGAATACATTTTCTCTGCCAATTGTGTCTTGCCGATGTAATCATAGAATAANCCAGCATGAAATTGCTTNAATTCCTTNAAGCTCCTGTTTTCCAATAATACCGTCATATTGGCTTCGGCTTCNNCCTCTTTTCCCTGAGCCAAGAGAACCCAAGACTGNAACAGNGGTTTAAACAGACCATAAACGCCCGCATTACCAATATTCTCTAGCCTAGACAGAGAAGCTTCATGATCNCCGGTTTTTAGTCTCTCCAGAAACAGGAACANCTGAACGATACTGTCTGATATATTNAANTCATCAAGCTTNTGGGCCGTTGACAGGGCTAAATCATATCGACCNGCGGCAACAAANATGGTNAAGGATTTCCTCAAAATCATACTNTTTTCAGGATCAAGNGCCANAGCCTGTTCATGAAAANCTGCNGCNGCCGCAAGNTCATTATGAACCGCNGCATGCAAGCCAGCAAGATATTCCCCATAAGGNTGGTCGGNAATTTNCTTNACATCCCGAACGCCATTGCTCGCCGTAACCGAAACAGAAGAAAAGATAAGACCCNCCACAGCCATAAGCGATAAACTTACCATCCGTAGGGCGCTATTCTTAACAATATGANTTTTTTTNGTCAAATATCACTCCAGATCACAACAGGNTTATATCCTACATATTAGGATAATTCGGACCACCGCCACCTTCCGGCACTGTCCAGTTAATATTTTGCGTTGGGTCTTTAATATCACAAGTCTTACAATGTACACAATTTTGAGAATTAATCTGNAATTTTGGATTTTCACCCGCCTTATCAAGAATAAACTCATACACACCTGCCGGACAAAAGCGTACTTCNGGCGCAGCATATAAATTGTAATTCACGTCAACCGGTGTCGCATCATTCTTTAATTTCAAATGACAGGGTTGATTTTCCTCATGATTGGTATTGGACAGAAAGACAGAAGATAATTTATCAAAAGTCACAACNCCATCCGGTTTGGGATATTNAATTTCCACGCACTCACTTGCGGGCTTTAAGCAGGTNTGNTCTTCATCATGGCTAAAGGTCCAAGGCAANAGGAAACCCAGTCCCACATTATTCACCCACATATCAAATCCGGCATAGAGNGTNCCCANAAAAGCNCCNAATTTATGAATCGCNGGTTTGGCATTACGTACCCGGTACAAGTCTTTATGGACCCAACTTTTATCAAATGCCTCAGGGTATGCGGTTAATTCAGCCCGGTCATCGCTGCCCTCACATAAGGCATTAAACGCGGCTTCCGCCGCCATCATGCCAGTCTTCATGGCATTATGCGTGCCCTTGATGCGCGGCACATTGACGAAACCAGCACTACACCCAATGAGGGCGCCGCCAGGAAATATCAATTTGGGAATCGACTGAAAACCACCTTCATTAATGGCACGAGCGCCGTAAGATATACGCCGCCCCCCCTCCAGCATAGGCCGGATTGACGGGTGGTTTTTATAACGCTGCATTTCATCAAACGGTGATAAATAAATCCACCGCCCACCGTGGCCTTGTCCAAAGGCCAGCCCTGCGTATGAATGACCGTGCCCTGTTTATGCTTGGCCGGATCAATTTCCCAAAGCTCTTTAATGCCGATACCATATGTTTGTGGCTCTTTACCGTCCCGCAGATTAAATTTCTCAATCAGGACTTTGGCAAGGGACCCTCTGACCCCTTCGGCAATGAACGTATACTTTCCGTGCAGTTCCATTCCCGGCATATAAGTATCTTTTTCACTGCCATCCTCGGCCACGCCCATATCTCCGGTCAACACACCTTTAACAGAGCCATCCTCATGATACAGAATTTCTGCGCCTGTAAAGCCCGGAAAGATTTCAATCCCCATATTTTCCGCCTGCTCCCCAAGCCAGCGAGTGACATTGCCCAAGCTGACAATATAATTGCCCTTGTTGCTCATCAGTGGCGGCATCAGGAAATGTGGCATGCCCGTCTTGCCATTTTCTTTCAAGACCCAATGTTCGTTATCTGTAACCGGAGTCAGTAAAGGCGCACCCAATTCTTTCCAGTTGGGCAGAAGTTCATTCAACGCGATAGGATCAATCACAGCACCCGACAAGATATGCGCGCCGACTTCGGAACCTTTTTCCAAAACGCAAACTGTGAATTCCTTGCCTTGTTCATCGGCCATTTGTTTGAAACGGATCGCCGCGCTCAGGCCCGCAGGTCCCCCGCCCACAATGACCACGTCATACTCCATAAATTCACGTTCCATGATAGTTTCTTTCCCAGTTTTTGCTTCTTCTAACCATTTCCTAGAAGTTACCCCAAAGATTGTCAATGGGTCAATAAAACTATTCACCAGTGCTAGAATAGAATATATTGCTTCGGCAGAGGCACCTAAACAGATTATAATCTATTTGACCCTCAAATTCAAACGAACGTTTGCTATTGCCCTCGACTGGCTTTTATTTCTGGGTTTTCTGACTATTGGCGGCATCCCGCCAAAGACTAATCATCGCATGAAAGAGGGTTGGCCGCGAGGCTTCAAGATAGAGTTCACTATTGGGCAGATTATCTTTAAGCCGTTTATAGGCCGTCCCCAAAGAATGATAGGGCATATTGGGAAATAAGTGATGGGTCGCGTGAAAGCGTAATCCAACAGGCGCCCATAAAGCGGACAGAAAACTTCCCGGAACATCTACTGAATCCAAAAACTGCTCAACGATGGTCATGCTTTCATCCCCCGGGTTACGGTAAGCATGCGCCCCCAGCGTCCGAATGCTGTTCATGAATAACACCAAGAAAACCACCGCGTACCAAACGGCAAAAAATTTCGTCGGCAAGATATGATAATACCAAAGTGCAATCGC
This sequence comes from Emcibacter sp., assembly GCA_016765435.1. Taxonomy (GTDB): domain Bacteria; phylum Pseudomonadota; class Alphaproteobacteria; order Sphingomonadales; family Emcibacteraceae; genus Paremcibacter. The sequence goes on along the minus strand of JAESPY010000150.1, from coordinate 3,353 downwards.
CGCCCATCCATACAGGCAAGCGCAGACCTCTTGAATTCTCCAATATTTTCCGTCCCGGTCCGTGGCAGGCGGACGACAATATTCCAGATCAATAGTAAGCGAAGATGCCCGTTGCCATAACAGGTGTCTCAAAGGCGGAATTAACCAGCCAAGTGGGGTCAAAATAATATACCGCAAGGCAATCAACGCGGGCAGAAAAATGCTGGAGATCACATACCAAACGTTTTTCCAAGGATTTTGCGCCCCAAAGGGCAAATATTCTCCATCCCGTTTTGTGCCATAGATGTCCCGTTTATGATGGTCGATATGAACACCCTGATACATAAAAATTGGCACCATAACCAAAAAACCACAGGCCAGATTCCAGACCAATTTAAAGGCACGCATGGACCCTTTTTTGAAATGAACAATCTCATGAATAAATATAACAGCCCGGTACAGAGCAAATGTCGCCACCAAATAAGCTATGATGCCCAAGGGTGAAAAACTCTCCGAAATCACAGTCGCCGCAAAGGCCGCCGCCCCCAGAGTGATCGAGAATAGAAAATCCGCCCAATATATGGCCTGATTAGCGATCATCAGATCCTTTACCATCGCCCGCGCTTCTTTAAGGGGGAAGTCTTTCGCCTTAACTTTCATGTCATTCAGCATCTGCTGCCTTCGTTACTATCATGTCTGTTTTACCGTGGGGCACAATATATCCGATCCCTTTTGATGTCGAATATATAATGATCCCATGTCATAATCTTTATTATGCACATCAGACATTGCTTTAAATCAATGATAAATGACCAAAATATCCTTTGTTTGAAAAACGGTGTCCTGCTTATCATCTTCGCCATTGCATCCTGAAGCATGAAATGCATAATATAGACACATTAAAGTAATAAAAAAATAACGGGTTTCGTTTAATATAGGTCATATGGAATATAATACAGTCAATATGGAAAATAAGGACATACTGTCCCACCTGCAATGGTACCTTGATTCAGGCGTTGACGAAACAACGGGGGATGAAACGCTGGACTGGTTTGCCCTGTCATCTTCCCCTGCCCCAAAACCTGCACTTGCTGTAAAAACAGCCCCCGTAATTTCAGCTGACCAAATTGCGCAGGAAGCCGAAAAACTGGCCGCCGACTGCAACAGCCTGTCAGATTTGAATGAGGTCATCAAAAACTTTAACGGATGCCGCCTCAAGAAAACCGCGACCCATACTGTATTTGCCGATGGCAACCCGGAAAGTGACATCATCATCATTGGGGAAGCCCCCGGCGTTGATGAAGACCGCCAAGGTATCCCCTTCGTCGGGGAAGGCGGCCATCTTCTGGACAAGATGTTCAAGGCCATCAACCTTAATCGGGAAAGTGACTTTTATATTACCAATATTCTACCTTGGCGACCACCGGGCAACCGGGCGCCAACCGATGAAGAAATCACCATCTGTCTGCCCTTCATTAAAAGACATATTGAGCTGTTCAGTCCCAAACTAATCATTTTATTAGGGGGCATATCCGCCAAAAGCCTGTTGCAAACCGATACAGGGATCACGCGCCTGCGCGGAAAATGGCATGATTATGACTTGGAATCCGGCAAAGTCCCCGTTCTGCCCCTGTTCCATCCCGCTTACCTTCTAAAACAACCAAAAGCCAAAGGCGATACATGGGCTGACCTGCTGTCTATTAAGGCCAGACTTGAAACATTGTCCCCCAACAATGAGGAACAAGCCACATGATCCTGCGGTCTCCCGGCAATAAAATCATTATTTTTTTCCTGATGTTCCTGTGGCCCGTAATGACTTACGGCGAATCAACCGCGCTGCCCACTGCCCCACAACAGGGTAATGCCGCAATAAACATGACATTACAGGAACCGGACCTTGCCCACCTTGGGGCATCTGATGTCAAACTCTACAAACGAATTTTCAGTCTGCAGGCCAAGGGGAAATGGAAAAAAGCCGACCGGATCATCAAGCAACTGGACGATAAAATTCTACTGGGTCATGTCCTGTATCAACGCTATATGCATCCCACGGCCTATCGGTCCCGTTACGGCGAACTTTCCAAATGGATGCTTAAATATCCCGACCATCCGGGGGCCAGAAGAATATATGCGCTCGCCAAAAAGAAAAATGGCGGCAAAACCCAAAAACTGCATAAACCTGTTCCTGCACTGGCATTGAATTTCCCGGCCGACAAACCCATACGGGTTGCTTCTGATAAAATCAGAAATGTCGTCAGACAGGAAACCATAGACCCCAGTGCAAATATCCCTAAAGCTCGCCATAAGAAATCAGATCGTGTTGACATTCACAATCTGAAAATAAAAATCAAACGCTACCTTCGTCGTCGCAATCCGGAACGGGCCGAGAAAAGACTCTGGGCCTTTGAACGCCGCGCCCTTCTGTCCCCTGCGGAATTCAATGAATTACTGAGTAAAATTGCCGGAGGCTATTTCTTTGATGATCAGGACGGCAAGGCATTGGCGCTGGGCAAAATTGCCGCAGAAAATTCAAGAGGGGCCGCATCGCAACCGGACTGGATTTCCGGCATGGCGGCATGGCGGCTTAAGGACTGCGCCCAAGCCGCTGAACATTTTGAGAAAGTAGCCTATTCTCCCGTTGCCGGAGACTGGACCGCCGCCGCAGGGGCTTTCTGGGCCGCCCGCTCCTATTTAGTTTGCCATCAGCCGGACAAAGTGGCCAAATTACTCCACAGAGCCACAAGCTTCCCCCGGACATTTTACGGCCTGATAGCCGCCCGGCAATTGGGGCAAGAACCAGAGATGAACTGGACCATTCCCGCCTTTAACAAGGGTCATTATGACCTGATTAAGGATTTGGCAAGTGTCCAAAGGGCCATCGCCTTGTCTCAAACCGGGAAAACAATGCTCGCCGACATGGAACTTAGTGATGCATGGCGGCGTATTGATGGGTATCGCCATGAAGCGCTCCTTGGGCTTGCCGCCAAACTCGGACTTGCCGGAACCCAGCTTAAAATCGGCAAGATTGAAGAACAAAAACGTCGCGCCGCGCTGGACAGCACACTTTATCCCATCCCTGATACGGAACCGGAAGGCGGCTTCACACTAGACCGGGCCTTGATATTTGCCGTTATGCGGCAGGAATCCGAATTCAACAGCTGGGCCAAAAGTCATGCCGGAGCGCGGGGGCTTATGCAGGTTATGCCCCGCACGGCCAGCTATATCTCTCGCGACAGGTCATTGCGCTTTGGCAGCCGTATCAAGTTGGATGACCCCCGTTATAATATGGCGTTGGGGCAGCAATATATTCATGACATGCTGGGCAAGGATTTTGCCAATGGTAATCTGTTTAAGACACTGACGGCCTATAATGC
>JAESPY010000149.1 GCA_016765435.1 Emcibacter sp. | reverse complement strand
TCACAATGATGAGTAAAATTACCCGCCGACAATTTCATGTGGGAACCGGCNTTGCNNTNACTGGNNTTTCCGCNTTGACCGCCGCCCAAGCCACCGCGGCCCCNGCCATAACACCGCAGCNCCCGGANANGCCCCTCTCCCGCATNCTTTTTGGCTCNTGCTGTCATCAGGACAAGCCCCANCCNATTTGGGATAAAATACTGGACCGCCANCCGGAATTATTCATTTTTCTGGGCGANAATATTTACGGCGANACCCGNGANATGGCGGTGCTGAAAGCCAAATATGACAAACAGGCCAAAAATTACAGCCGGATCAGAAAGACAAGTGATGTGATTGCCATATGGGATGACCATGATTTTGGCGAGAATGATGCCGGNAAAGACTATCCTTTCCGCGATCCGTCAAAAGAGCTTTTCTTTGATTTCTGGAACGAACCCAAAGACAGCNCCCGCCGCNGNNCGNANGANGGCATNTANGNNGCNTANCTCTATGGNCCCGAAGACAAACGGNTTCATATCATCCTGCCNGACCTGCGCTATAACCGGGATNCCCTNAGAACCGTTTCCAGCGAANAAAAAGCNACNGAACGNGATTTGGCNGGACTTGGNCCCTATCTGCCCGTCGCAGACAAAAGCAAAACCATGCTCGGCGAGGCCCAATGGCAGTGGTTGGAACAGCAAATGCAAATNCCCGCCAANATCAAGATCATTGGCTCCAGCCTGCAATATATCGCCAGTCAGCCGGGGTGGGAGGCNTGGTCCAATTTTCCCCATGANAGACAACGGCTGATCNATNTAATCCGGAAATATCAGGTGGANGGTGTGTTTTTNATCAGCGGNGATACNCATTGGGCCGAACTCTCCTGCCAAAATNAGGATGTTCCCTATCCCCTGTGGGATATGACCTCCAGCGGCCTTACCCAGACGTGGGAGAATGTCAGTCCCAATGCCTGGCGCTGGAATGATTTAAGTTTTTCCGGACAGAATTTCGGNGCCATATATATNGANTGGGAGNTGAAGGACCCTCTGGTNATATTTGAGGTCCGTGACGTCAAAGGCCAGCGNGTTTTTCAACATACCATATTGTTGAGCAGCCTGAAGGGAAACTGGTAGAGAAAAAGGCCTGTCGCAACGACTGCGCAGGCCTTTTTTTTATTCTATATATTTGCGGTTATTTAAACATCATATCCATNGGCTTNCCNGCCTTCAAAACATCATGGGACGATACATANTTCAGGTTCAAAAACTTCACCATTGTCGCCGCAATCTGATTTTGTTTCACATCCGGTATGTTTTTCATTTCCCCCGTTGCNGGNGTATCCGGNCCGATCACCGCCATCCAGATGGTGTCATCGCCGACNATATTGGCGATNTTTTCCTGACCATCCGCATCCGTATAGGGGAACCGACCATGATGTTTCCACTGTTCAAGGGTCTGATGACCCCGGCCATGATCCGTGGCNATCAACAGCGTTGTTTTATTGCGGTAATTNGGNTNACTCTGAACCCAGTTCCATAATTTTNCAATGAAGGCATCNGCNCTTTGCGCCGCATAAATATATTGATCATAATGNCCGTCATGGGCAAAATCATCGGTCTCGCCAAGNGAAATATATAAGGCCTTTGGCTGCTTTGTCTTCAGATATTCAAAGGCAAAGTTAAAGGTAAAAGCATCAAGCCGCACCGTATCCCACGGACTGGGAATATCTTTCTGAAGCTGNTTTAANTGCCGGATATTTGCATTTCCCGGCAGAACATTCATAGGCTCAAAACCCGCATTGACCAATATGCCGCTGCGTTTTTCATTTATGATATAGGGAAAGACATCCCATGAGCCAAAGGCCGCCGTTTTCCCTTTATAGCCGGACTGATGATCCAACCATTCAAGATATGTCCAATTGGGATTGGGAAATTTATCATTGCTCTTGATCCGGGGATCGGCAAANCCGGTCAAAATTTCATTATATCCGGGATAGGAAAAGTGAAGCTTATTGGTAATATCCGCCCGACTGCCNTTCTGTCGNTTGCCATANAACTGNCCCTCTTTTGCCACCACGCTCCACAGGAAGGGAAANAGAATTTTCCGNCNNTCTTCGGCTTTTTCCCGCCANAATTCTTTCTTAAAATCNCCGTGNGTNTTTTTATAGGCCAGAAAATCTTTCTGATCNANAAANCGGCGGTCAATCCCCTGATACACTTCCTGCCAGCGCACNCCGTCAAGNGTNATCAGAATGATATTCTCCGTTTTACAACAGGCCTCTTTTGCCTGTAGAGACAATATTGGCGANAGAAGNAAAAGGACCAGAAGCCCCAATNGGGAAAGTGTTTTAATCATCATATATGCCTTACATTTTTTGTCTGCTGAAATCCTTCAGAAGCTACCAAATGAAGATGATATATTTATGATACTACTTAANTTATNTCAGCTTNTNCTCAAGGCGCAANGCATGGTGCATGACATGAAAGATATAATTCTGCTCAACAACCCCCTGCAATAAATAAGCCCCCGGACCGTCGGCATATATGGCCACATCCTCGCCGCCATGAGTCTCCGACTTATGAGGCACCACAGCTTGCTGAATATAGTTTTTGCCTTCCGTATCCACGTGGGTCAAATCCGTGCGGCCCGCTNTGGGTGNGTCCCCTGCTNCAAGAGCGCCCGGGCCGCTATAATAGCCCACGGTTGTATAGGGCATATGATCATCGGCCAGATCATCATGATCCTCGGCCTGACCCCGGACATCATTTTTCACAACTTTGCCCAAAATAGGATTTCCCCGTGTGGGATATCCGGTCATGACAAAGCCATGGGAATGGTCCGCCGTCACAATGATCAANGTATCCTCGGCATTGGTCATNTCCTGTGCCACCTGNACCGCTTCGGCCAAGGCCACGCCATCATGCANCGCCTTATANGCATTGCCCTGATGATGGGCATGNTCTATCCGTGCGCCCTCAATATACAGGAAATATCCACCGCCCTTATTATTGAGCCGTTGANGNGCCTTCTTGGTCATCTCTGCCANAGACGGCTCCCCGCCCGCATCGCTTCCGCGCTCGGCTTCATATTGCATATGNCTGGCATTAAACANCCCCAGAATNGGNCCNTTCTTTTTNAGGTCAAGATTGTCGAANCCTTCCTGATTCCAGATATATTGCCCCTTCTCATGCTTGTTNAGCCATTCACTGACCAGATTNCGGCCATCTTTNCGNGCGCCCTTNTTNCCTTCNNGNTCCTTNACAAAATTGGGCAGAAANTTACGCCGCCCNCCGCCGAAAGCCACATCAATACCNTTGCCCANCGAAAATTCAACGAACTGNTGNGCAATGTCNTTACAGCCAAATTTTTTCTCCGANGACGGAATNTCNCTNTCATTTTCCCANTTTCTTTCCGGGGAATGNGCATANGCNGCCGCAGGGGTCGCATGTGTCAGGCGCGCCGTTGTNATNATNCCNACNTTCANTCCCGCCTGNGCCGATAATTCAAGCATGGTATCCATGCTATTGTTNAGGGANGCCTGACAATCGCCCCGGTCAACAGATTGATTAACACTGATAACCCCGGCCTTTGTTTTCGCCCCAGACAGAAAAGCAGAGGCGGTTCCCGCAGAATCGGCAACCTGCTGATTGGTGTTATAGGTCTTTGACANTGCCGTATAAGGAAAATTTTCCCAGGAAAGGATATTTTCCTCACCAGATCTTCCCTGTAATTGCCCCGCGAGAATACGGGTTGCCGTGACGGTACTAACCCCCATACCATCCCCAATGAACAGNATGATATTNTTGGCCGGGGTTGTGATCGGCTTTAGTTGTAATTTCACAGACAATGTTTTCTGTGCGGCGACATAATACGGATTTTTCACCTGTTTTATATCAACAGGTGTGGAGCGTGCAAACCATATTACACCGCCCGCGATGAGGAGAGCGAGTCCGCAACTGACCAGTAAAAACTTATGTGACAAGCCGATCATCATAATCCCTTTGTTCGTGTGTCATAATTCTTCACGCATGCCCAGTATATCACTCTGTCTGGAAAAAACATTAAGATATAACAACGCATAAGTGCCGTGATCATAGTCATTTTTTATGACACTTATGAGTACAATGCCCCAGAAAACACCTATTTTATAAAATAAACCCAAGAGTTTTCTGTTCTGAATTTGAAGAAATTTTATGGCTCACGCTGATTCTACAAATAGGCAACATCAAGAGCTTTAAGCAATGATCAAAAAATATTTTTCGTAAAAAACAGTTCCAAGGCTTACAATCGTTATATATAGATTTTATATATAAGTTATATGGGCTGGCAAGACCTGATAGATAGCCTATCGGCCTGCATAATATTCTCAGGTTATTTTAACATGGATAAAACAGATGACAGATAATTCCAAAAAAATCAGAGCCGCCGTATTAGGCGCCAGTGGCTATACCGGCGCGGAACTTGTCCGATTGCTGGTGCGTCACCCTCAGGTAGAGATTGTCCTGATGACGGCGGACCGTAAAGCAGGCCAGTCCATTGATACCGTCTATCCTCATTTAACCGGACTGGGTCTGCCGGACCTGATGGCGATCAAGGATGTGGAATGGCCGGGGCTGGAACTGGATGTTGTCTTCTGTGCGCTGCCCCATGCCACCTCACAGGAAATCATCAAGGGTATTCTTCATGAAACCGGCCATGGCTTCATTGATGAAATGATCATTGAACGTCCGGCGGATTACGCCAATGCCATCAAGGGGTCGGTCAAGGTCATTGACCTGTCCGCTGATTTCAGGCTCCGGGATACGGACGTTTACACCAAATGGTACGGCGAATATCATCAGGCAACAGAATTGCAGAAAGAAGCTGTTTATGGCCTGACGGAACATTACCGGGAAGACATTAAAAAGGCCCGCCTTGTCGCCTGTCCCGGCTGTTATCCAACGGCCGCATTGCTGACCCTTATTCCGCTCCTAAAGAATAAGCAGATCAGCAAGGACGGCATCATCATTGACGCCAAATCAGGAGTCAGTGGCGCGGGTCGTGCCCTGCGTGAAGCAAATCTGTTCACCGAAGTATCCGAAGGCATGCAGCCCTATGCTATCGCAAACCATCGCCACTCCCCGGAAATCGAACAGGAATTGTCCAAGGCCTTTGGCGAAGATCTGATGGTGACGTTCACCCCGCATCTGGTGCCTATGAACCGGGGCGAGTTGGAAACCATTTATGTCACGCTGGAACCGGGGCAAACGGCCGATGACCTGCGGGAAACATTGACCAAATGTTATCAGGATGAGACATTTGTTCATGTGGTCGGCGAAGATGTCGTCCCGGCAACCCGCCATGTCAGAGGCTCTAACCAATGCTTGATCGGCGTTTACGCAGACCGCGTGCCTAACCGGGCCATTCTGGTGGTGGCCATTGATAATTTGATCAAGGGGTCATCAGGACAGGCGATTCAGAATATGAATCTCATGTTCGGACTGCCAGAAACATTATCTTTGGAACAAGCTCCTCTGTTTCCTTAAAATCCCGTTGTTTTCCTAAAAGCAAGGACAAGCTTTTCATGACCAAAGAATATTCCAGACGCGCGCCCGGTGGCGGCAAACTCTATTCCTTTAACGGCATATGGCCAAAACTGGGCAGCGGCGTCTTCATTGCCCCCGGCACCCGCATCATCGGTGATGTGGAAATTGGGATGGCTCCAGCGTCTGGTTCAATTGTGTTCTGCGCGGCGATGTGGAAAAAATCCGCGTCGGCAAGGGCACTAATATTCAGGATAATACGGTTGTCCATGTGGACGGCGGCGGCATTTCAACCCTCATCGGTAATGACGTTCTGATCGGCCATAGTTGAATGTTTCACGGCACCACCATTGAGGACAAGGGATTTGTCGGGTTGGGCGCAGTGACCATGGACGGCACTTATATCGAAAGTGAGGGCATGGTCGCGGCGGGGGCCTTGCTCAGTCCGGGAAAAAGGGTTCTGGCGCGGGAATTATGGGTCGGACGTCCGGCAAAGAAAATGCGCGATCTGACCGATGCCGCCTTGGAAGGTATGATGGCCGGAGTTGTTGGTTATCAACAACTGGCCGTAAAATATCTAAAGGAATTTCAGGATTAATTTCCTCTAGGTGATGCTCTAATCCGTGACGGTTGCTTTTTCCAGAGCCGTCGCGGCTTCCCCCAAAATGCGCCCCTCAAGGGATAATTCCAGAAAACGGGTATAGTCTTTCGGTCTGGTTATTTTGCGCTGGGCAACCGGAATGATGTCCAACGCATTTTTGGCATCCAGGCCATACTTCTGAATAAGCTGCATCATTTCCGAACTGATTTTCTCCAGTTCTTTTCGAATATTTGTGATCGTCAGGTCTGCGGAAGGTAACATTTTCTGTCCTTTTCAATTTTATTATACTACGGCATTCCCATCGGCAAGGCCAAAAAGATATTATAAAAAAAATTCAGAACATTATTTAATAGATATATCTTAAATACATGTTTTATTTGACATATTTAATATTCTTCTTTCTTGACGCAAGTCAATGATGGAAATCTCTATCTCATTAAATGTTTCATTTGTAACAAATAACCTAAAGGAAACGGAAATGAGAAATATACTTTTAAAATCAGTAAGCATCGCAGCCCTTGTTGTTGCTGGCCTGTCTTCTGTTGCAATCTCAAAAGAAGCCGGTGAT
>JAESPY010000148.1 GCA_016765435.1 Emcibacter sp. | reverse complement strand
TGAAGCTGCTGAAGCTGCTGAAGTAAAAGACGAATTTGATGTTGTTCTAACCTCTTTCGGTGAGAAGAAAATCAATGTGATTAAAGAAGTACGTGCGATCACTGCTCTTGGCCTGAAAGAAGCCAAGGAACTGGTTGAAGGCGCACCTAAAGTGGTTGAAGAAGCCGCTTCCAAGACTGAAGCTGAAGAAATTAAAGCTAAGCTTGAAGCTGCTGGTGCTTCTGTTGAACTTAAGTAAGTTCAATGAAGGTTTAAAGATGGCGCGCGCCTAAGAATATTGGGGCGCGTGCCATTTTATCCCTTCGGGGAAATGTAAATGTTTTTGATAGGTGCAGAGATAGAGTGAAGACAGTTTGTTACTTTAAAAGTGAAGTGTTATAAATTGTATGAATGGCCGTTTTCAGATTTTTTTTCTGAAGCGGTTTCTGGCGTATTGAGAACGGGCGTTTTTTTAACGCTTAAGTGTGTGGGTTATTCGTAAGTGAAGACAAAGATATTTTCACATCGGATGACCGTTTGATCAAGGCAATAGTGGCGAGGATTAAAGCATGGCGACTTCCTATTCCAGTCGTAAGAAAGTTCGTAAGAATTTCGGTCGTATTAAAGAAGTGGCAGAAATGCCGAACCTGATTAAGGTTCAAAGAAGTTCATACGATCAGTTTTTACAAACGGATATTCCAGCAAGCGAACGTGTAAGCGACGGTTTGCAGGGTGTTTTTAAATCTGTATTTCCAATTTCGGATTTTGCCGGGACGGCATCTCTGGAATTTGTCTCTTTTGAGCTGGAAGCACCGAAATATGATACGGAAGAATGTCAGCAAAGGGATATGACCTATGCGGCACCGCTGCGGGTGACATTGCGCCTGATCGTATTTGAGATTGACGAAGAAACCGAAGCCAAGTCCGTGCTCGATATTAAAGAGCAAGACGTCTATATGGGCGATCTGCCCCTGATGACCGATCGCGGGACTTTTGTGGTCAACGGCACTGAGCGCGTTATCGTGTCGCAGATGCATCGTTCGCCAGGCGTGTTTTTCGATCATGACAAGGGTAAAACCCATGCGTCTGGAAAATTCCTGTTTGCGGCGCGGATCATTCCGTATCGCGGCTCATGGCTTGATTTTGAATTTGACGCCAAAGACACTGTCTTTGTGCGTATTGACCGTCGCCGGAAATTGCCGGTAACAACCTTGCTTTATGCCCTTGGCATGTCATCCGAAGAAATTCTGGATACTTTTTATGGCCGGGTAATTTATAAGAAGAAAAAAGGCGGCTGGGCCGTACCTTTTGACAATGAAGCATGGCGCGGTGTTAAGCCGACATTTGATCTTGTCAATGCGGCCAATGGCGAAGTTATGGTTGAGGCGGGCAAGAAAGTTACGCCGCGTCTGGCCAATAAGCTTGCCAAAGACGGTCTTGAAGAATTACTGGTTCCCGATGAGGAACTGCATACCCGTTTTGCAGCCGTTGATGTGGTTAATGCTAAAACCGGTGAAATCTATATCGAAGCCGGTGAAGAGGTTACTGCGGAGCATCTGGAAAAACTGGATGACGCGGGCTATAAGTCTATTGAGACCCTTGCCATTGACCATCTGAAGGTTGGTCCTCATATCCGCGACACTCTGATGGGTGATAAAGTGGAAAACTGGGAAATGGCCATGTCCGATATTTATCGGGTTATGCGTCCGGGTGAGCCACCAACAAAAGAAACTGCAGAAGCCTTGTTTGATGGCCTGTTCTTTGATTCGGAACGCTATGATCTGAGCGCGGTGGGCCGTGTGAAGATGAATATGCGTCTTGATCTGGATGCGCCGGACGATTTTCGGGTTTTGCGGAAAGAAGATATTCTTGCGGTTCTGAAAACACTGGTTAACCTGAAAGACGGCAAGGGTGTTGTGGATGATATTGACCATCTTGGTAACCGTCGGGTACGTTCCGTCGGGGAACTGATGGAAAATCAGTATCGTATTGGTCTGTTGCGCATGGAGCGTGCCATTCGGGAACGCATGAGCAGCATNGATATTGATACNGTGATGCCNCATGANCTGGTNAATGCNAANCCNGCNGTNGCNGCNGTNCGCGANTTCTTTGGCTCNTCNCAGCTTAGNCAGTTTATGGATCAGACNAACCCNNTGTCTGAAATTACCCATAAACGTCGCCTGTCTGCGCTTGGCCCTGGTGGTTTGACGCGGGAACGTGCCGGTTTTGAAGTNCGTGACGTGCATACCACCCATTATGGTCGTATCTGTCCTATTGAAACACCGGAGGGACCGAATATTGGTCTGATTAACTCCCTGTCTATTTTTGCTAAAGTGAATAAATACGGCTTTATCGAAGCCCCTTATCGCAAAGTTGAAAACAGCAAGGTTTCGGACGAAGTTATTTATCTGTCCGCAATGGAAGAAGAGAAATACACCATTGCGCAGGCCAACACGGAATTGAACGATGATNCGACATTTGTCGAAGAATTGATTGACTGTCGTGAGGCCGGAGAACATCATCTNATCANGCCGGAAAATATTACCTTGATGGATGTGTCACCGAAACANGTGGTTTCCGTTGCGGCGGCNNTNATTCCTTTCCTNGAAAACGATGATGCCAACCGGGCGCTCATGGGATCAAACATGCAACGTCAGGCCGTGCCTCTTCTGAAGGCGGAATCGCCTTTTGTNGGTACTGGCATGGAACGGGTTGTGGCCCGTGATTCCGGCGCGTCCATTGTGGCGGACCGGGCCGGAATTATCGATCAGGTGGATGCCCGCCGTATCGTGATCCGGGTTAATGAAGATGTGGAAGAAGGAAANTCCGGGGTNGATATTTACACNCTGCGGAAATTCCAGCGNTCCAACCAAAATACCTGCATTAACCAGCGTCCGTTGGTTAAAGTGGGCGATATTGTGGGTCGCGGTGACGTGCTTGCCGATGGCCCGTCCACAGACATGGGCGAATTGGCTCTGGGCCGTAATGTGCTTGTGGCCTTCATGCCGTGGAATGGGTATAACTTCGAAGATAGTATCCTGATTTCCGAACGAATTGTGAAAGACGATGTCTTTACCTCTATTCATATTGAGGAATTGCAGGTCATGGCNCGGGATACCAAACTTGGTCCTGAGGACATCACCCGTGATATTCCCAATGTGGGCGAAGAAGGNCTGAAAAATCTTGATGAGGCNGGTATCGTTTATATCGGTGCCGAGGTTCATCCGGGCGATATTCTGGTNGGTAAGATNACACCAAAAGGCGAAAGCCCCATGACTCCGGAAGAAAAACTTCTGCGGGCCATCTTTGGGGAGAAAGCCGCCGATGTGCGCGATACTTCTATGCGCCTGTCACCGGGTGTTGCNGGTACCGTGGTTGAGGTTCGTGTCTTTAACCGTTACGGCATTGATAAGGACGAACGTTCCATCGCCATCGAGCGGGAAGAAATTGAACGTCTCAGCAAAGACCGGGAAGATGAACAGGCCATTTTGGACCGAAGCATCTATACCCGTCTGCGGCCCTTGCTTTTGGGAAATGTGATTGCTAAGGGACCTAATGATGTGTCCAAGGGCGATAACATCACGGACGAACTTCTGGATGAGGTTGCTAAGGGTCTTTGGTGGCAGATTGCTGTTGATGATGAAGTGACCATGGAAAAAATTGATGCGCTGCATCAGAAATTCCAGGAAGATCGGGATCGTTTACGGGCACGCTTTGAAGAAAAAATCGAGAAATTGCAACGGGGTGACGAACTTCTTCCGGGTGTCTTGAAAATGGTCAAAGTCTTTGTCGCGGTGAAGCGTAAGCTGCAACCGGGCGATANAATGGCCGGACGTCANGGCAACAAAGGGGTGATCTCACGGATCATGCCTCAGGAAGATATGCCGTTCCTTGCCGATGGAACCCCGGTTGATATCGTGCTGAACCCACTTGGGGTGCCGTCACGGATGAACGTNGGACAGATTCTGGAAACCCATCTTGGTTGGGCATCACGTTCCCTTGGGGTACAGGTGTCTGAACTGCTGGACAATTATACCTTCGACCAGAAACAAAAGGCCGATGCGCTGCGGGATAAATTTAAGAAAGTTTATTCTACGGAACAGTATGAGGCTGAAATTGCACCATTGAACGATGAAGATACCATCGAAATGTCCGGAAATCTGCGGAATGGTATTCCCATGGCAACGCCGGTATTTGATGGGGCCAATGAAGCGAATATTTGCGAAATGCTGGAAATGGCNGATGTGGACCCNTCCGGNCAGGTTGANTTATATGATGGNCGTACNGGNGANAAATTTGACCGTAAGGTCACGGTGGGTTACATTTATATGCTGAANCTTCANCATNTGGTTGATGATAAAATTCATGCCCGTTCTATTGGGCCATACTCGCTGGTNACACAGCAGCCCTTGGGTGGTAAGGCACAGTTCGGCGGTCAAAGATTTGGTGAGATGGAAGTTTGGGCGCTACAGGCTTATGGAGCCGCCTATACNTTGCAGGAAATGCTCACCGTCAAGTCGGATGATGTCAATGGCCGNACCAAGGTTTATGAAGCCATTGTNCGCGGNGACGACAGCTTTGANGCCGGAATACCGGAATCCTTCAATGTGTTGGTCAAGGAAATGAAATCCTTGTGCCTGAATGTTGAACTTTTGAATACNGCCGACTAAACCGGATCTGAATAGGAGACATAAGGCTATGCGCCAGGAAGTAATGAATTTCTTCAACCCGGTTTCAAAACCGGCGACGTTTGATACCATTAAGATCACTATCGCCAGTGCGGAACATATCCGTTCGTGGTCCTTTGGTGAGATCAAGAAACCGGAAACCATCAATTACCGGACTTTCAAGCCGGAAAAAGACGGCCTGTTTTGTGCCCGAATTTTCGGACCCATGAAGGACTATGAATGTCTGTGTGGTAAATACAAACGCATGAAATATCGCGGGATTACCTGTGAGAAATGCGGCGTGGAAGTCACGCTCAGCAAGGTGCGTCGTGACCGTATGGGTCATATCGAACTTGCGGCCCCTGT
>JAESPY010000147.1 GCA_016765435.1 Emcibacter sp. | reverse complement strand
ATCCATTCTTCGTTCACATCCTCATGAACCCGTGGCAAAAAGCGCATCACTTCGCGGCCCCGTGCATCGGCGCGAATGCTCGCCCCCATGGCATCATGGACATCAAAAGTTTCCGTTGATTTCAATTCCCACGGACGGGCAGAGAAAGCATAGGGCTTGTTGGTCAAAGCCCCAACCGGACAGAGATCAACCACATTGCCGGATAATTCAGACGCAAAAGGCTGTTCCTGATAGGTGGTGATTTCCATATGATCGCCGCGGCCAATACCGCCAAGCGCCGGAACCCCGGCAATTTCATCGGCAAACCGCACACAACGGGTACAATGAATACAACGAGTCATAACGGTTTTCACCAACGGCCCGAAATCTTCTTTTGAGACAATCCGGCGGCCTTCAGTATAGCGGTTATCGTCGCCACTATAATAGAGATATTGATCCTGAAGATCACATTCCCCGCCCTGATCACAGACCGGACAGTCAAGAGGATGGTTGATCAGGGTAAATTCCAGAACACCTTCCCGACCGCGTTTCACCCGGTCGCTATTGGTATGGATCACCATACCGTCCCCGGCTGGCATGGCACAGGAAGCAATCAGCTTCGGGGCCTTCTCCATTTCCACAAGACACATCCGGCAATTGCCAGAGATGGACAGACGTTCATGAAAGCAAAAACGCGGGATTTCAATACCCGCTGCTTCGCAAGCCTGAAGAACGGTTGACCCACCTTCGACTTCGACTTCAATTCCATCAATATTAAGCGTTGGCATTATTTAAACTCCACACTTCTCTTTAAGCTCGCCCAAATACATTATGCTGCATTCCGGCCTTTTTTATAATCCAGAATACGACGTTCCACTTCGGGACGGAAATGGCGCAAAAGACCCTGAATAGGCCAGGCCGCCGCATCCCCAAGCGCACAAATCGTATGCCCTTCAATTTTTTTAGTCACATCCAACAACAGATCAACTTCTTCAATCTCGGCTTCACCCGTGACCAGACGCTGCATGATCCGCGACATCCAACCCGTGCCTTCACGGCAAGGCGTACATTGGCCACAGCTCTCATGCGCATAGAAAGACGACAGGCGCGCAATGGCTCTAACGATATCGGTGGATTTATCCATCACAATAACCGCCGCCGTGCCAAGCCCCGTGCCTTCGGCCCGCAGACTGTCAAAATCCATCAACACCGTATCGCAGATACTTTTCGGCAGCATATGAACGGACGAGCCGCCCGGAATGATCGCCAGCAGGTTATCCCATCCGCCACGAACACCACCCGCATGCTTTTCAATAAGCTCTCTCAGCGGAATGCCCATTTCCTCTTCCACATTGCAGGGATTATTCACATGGCCGGAAATACAGAACAGCTTCGTGCCCGTGTTATTTTCCCGGCCCAAACCCGCGAACCATGCACCGCCGCGCCGCAGAATGGTTGGCGCGACCGCAATGGATTCCACATTATTCACCGTTGTGGGACAGCCATAAAGGCCCACATTGGCCGGAAAAGGCGGTTTCAGGCGCGGTTGGCCCTTTTTGCCTTCAAGACTTTCAATCAGTGCGGTTTCTTCGCCGCAAATATAAGCCCCGGCACCCCGGTGGACATAAACATCAAATTTATAGCCACTGCCGCAAGCATCTTCGCCGAGCAATCCATCGGCATAGGCTTCCTGGATTGCCGCATCCAGCACATCAGCTTCATGAATAAATTCACCGCGAATATAGATATAGGCAGCACAGGCCCGCATGGCGAAACCCGCCACCAGACAGCCTTCGATCAATTTATGGGGATCATGGCGCATGATTTCCCGGTCTTTACAGGTGCCCGGTTCGCCCTCATCCGCATTAACCACCAGATAATGAGGCCGTCCATCGGATTCCTTGGGCATGAAAGACCATTTCAGGCCGGTCGGGAAACCCGCCCCACCACGGCCACGCAGGCCAGAGGATTTCATTTCATCAACGATCCAGTCGACTCCCTTCGCCAGAAGGTCTTTGGTTCCCTGCCAATCGCCACGGGCTTTCGCGCCGTCTAGCTGCCATCTCTGATAGCCATATAGGTTGGTAAAGATCCGGTCTTTATCTGCAAGCATTATTCCTGCCCTCCCTGTACCGCACAAAAGTCTTTCAAGGTGGTCGGGCCACCCGCTGGTGCTGATTTGTGACGGTCTGTTGTCTGGGGTCCGGCAACCGGAAGATCGCCGTTTTTAATCGCCTTGATGAAGTTCCGGGTACTGTCCCCGTCCAAATCTTCATAATATTCTTTGCGGTAGGCAATCACTGGTGCATTAACACAAGCCCCGGCGCATTCCACTTCCAAAAGGGTGAATTCACCATCATCCGTGGTGTCCCCGAAACCGATGCCCAGCTCGTCCTTGCAAGCGGCAACCACATCGTCCGATCCGCGCAACCAGCAAGGCGTTGTGGTGCAAACCTCAATCACATGTTTGCCGACCGGTTTCAGATTATACATGGTATAGAAGCTGGCCACTTCATGCACCCGGATATAGGCCATGCCCAGCAGATCGGCGATATATTCCATCACCGGAACCGAAACCCAACCATTATTCTGCTCCTGTGCGCGGGTCAGCAACGGCATCACGCCACTCTGCCGACGGCTTTCAGGATATTTCGCCAACTGTCCCTGCGCCCATTCCATATTTTCGGGCGTAAAGGCAAAGCTTTCCGCATTTCTTACACTGATGTTCATCGGTCAACCTCTCCGAACACAATATCAAAAGATCCCATCAACGCTGGAACATCCGCCAGCATATGACCCTTTGCCACATAATCCATTGCCTGCAAATGCGCAAAACCCGGCGCGCGTATTTTACAACGATAAGGCTTGTTGCTGCCATCCGAGATCAGATAGACCCCGAACTCCCCCTTGGGCGCTTCAACAGCAACATAAACTTCACCTTCGGGAACTTTAAATCCTTCGGTATAGAGTTTGAAATGCTGAATCAAAGCCTCCATAGAGGTGGTGATCTTGTCCCGCCTAGGCGGTGTTACCGTATGATCCGCCGACAGAACATCGCCTTTGGGCATTTTTTCAATACACTGACGAATGATCCGCATGCTCTGATATATTTCTTCGATACGCAGGATAAACCGATCATAACAATCGCCGTTTTTGCCCACAACCACATCAAAATCCATTTGATCATATACGTCATATGGCTGGGCTTTGCGCAAATCCCACGCCACATTGGACCCGCGCAACATGGCACCGGTAAAACCAAGCGCATAACATTCTTCGGCTGATACCACGCCAATATTCACATTACGCTGTTTGAAAATACGATTTTCCACCAACAGTGTTTCAATATCATTCATGGTGCTGGGGAAATTATCACACCAGCGTAAAATATCATCGGCCAAGCCTTGGGGCAGGTCCTGATGAACGCCGCCGGGCCGGAAATAATTGGCATGAAGCCGTGCGCCGCTGACCCGCTCATAAAATTCCATGAGCAGTTCGCGTTCTTCGAAGCCCCAGAGGATCGGCGTCAAAGCGCCCACATCCATGCCGTGGGCAGTCACATTCATAATATGATTAAGGATACGGCCAATTTCGCAGAACAAAACCCGGACATATTGCCCGCGCTCCGGCACTTCCAGTCCGAGCAATTTCTCAATCGCAAGACAGAAAGCATGTTCCTGATTCATCGGCGACACATAATCCAACCGATCAAAATAAGGAATTGCCTGAAGATAGGTTTTATTCTCAATCAGCTTTTCCGTGCCTCGGTGCAATAGACCAATATGCGGATCAGCCCGTTCGACCACTTCACCGTCAAGCTCCAGAATCAGTCGCAAAACCCCATGAGCCGCAGGATGCTGAGGCCCAAAGTTTATATTGTAGTTTTTAATATCTACTTCAGCCATATTTTAACTCTCTTGCGCCTTGTCCTCGGCCTTTTCATCGCCGGGCAGAATATATTTGGCCCCTTCCCACGGGCTCATGAAATCAAAGTCACGGAATTCCTGCTGTAATTTAACAGGCTCATAAACAACTCTGCGTTCTTCTTCGCTATAACGAAGCTCCACATAGCCGGTAAGGGGGAAGTCTTTTCTCTGGGGATGGCCCTGAAAACCATAATCCGTTAACAGGCGACGCAAATCAGGATGACCGTCAAACATCACACCATACATGTCCCATACTTCCCGTTCGTACCAATTGGCCACGAGATAAACATCAACCACGGAGGGAACCGGAAGCTCGTCATCGGCCTGTATCTTAATCCGAACGCGGGCGTTATGTTTCAGGCTCAACAGGTGATACACCACATCAAACCGTTTGGCCCGTTCGGGATAATCCACACCGCAAATATCCGTAAGCTGGACAAATTTAAAATTCGCGTCATCCCGCAATGTGGTCAGGATGGTGACAATTTTATCTGCGCGGGCAATGATGGTAAGTTCACCGAAAGCGATCTCATAACCATGAATTTCATTTTCCAGGCTATCGGTGATGGCCTGACCCATGTCATTGAGCATTTCTTGATTCGTCATCTGATCCACTCCCTACCTGTCCAAGGCCACTGTACGGCGAATCTTCTTCTGAAGTTGAAGAATGCCATAGACCAGCGCCTCCGCCGTGGGCGGGCAACCGGGAACATAAATATCAACGGGAACAATTCTGTCACAGCCCCGCACAACGGAATAGGAATAATGATAATAACCGCCGCCATTGGCGCAACTGCCCATGGAAATCACATAACGCGGTTCGGCCATTTGATCGTAAACCTTACGCAGCGCCGGAGCCATTTTATTGGTCAACGTTCCCGCCACAATCATCACGTCCGACTGACGCGGGGAAGCCCGCGGGGCAAAGCCCAACCGTTCCACGTCATACCGTGGCATACTTGCATGCATCATCTCAACCGCGCAACAGGCCAGACCGAACGTCATCCACCATAAGGACCCGGTTCTGGCCCAGGCAATCACATCATCAAGGTTGGCAACCACAAAGCCCTTATCGGACAGGTCATCGGAAAGTGTTTTAAAATAGGCATCCTGATCCTGAGCCGGCAAATTTTCTATAGCTAACTTATCTGACATTTCTATTCCCACTCCAGGGCTCCCTTCTTCCATTCATAAATAAACCCGATGGTCAGTACGCCCAGAAAAATCATCATGGAAACAAATCCAAATATGCCGATTTTGCCAAGGGATATTGCCCAGGGGAACAGGAAAGCGACCTCAAGGTCAAAAATAATAAACAGAATGGCCACCAGATAAAAGCGCACATCAAATGGTTTGCGCGCACTGTCAAAGGCCTCGAACCCACATTCGTAAGCCGACAGCTTTTCTGTGTCCGGCTTCTGTTCAACCACCAGCATGGGCAGAAAAATGAATATGCAGGACAAGATAATGGCAATAAAAAAGAAAATCAGAATTGGAAGATATTCGAGCAGCAATTCAGTCATATGTGCTCAACCCCTTCTACATAAAATTGTTACAGGCAGAATCCACGCCAATCATGACGTCCCCACCCTCACTGATTTAATAGCCCGAAGTGAAGCAAAATGCCAATGCTTTTTTTGGGAAAAACATTCATATGGCAATTAAATCAAATGCAAAGCTAGGGGATTAGGACAACGACCTGCCATCGGTATAAAACAAGACTATTTCAGTCTTCTTTCAAATCATTAGTATATATAAGGAAAAATGCATAAACAGTAAGAACCAGCATCAAAAATATTCAATGCCAGAGATATTACCATATATATCAAAAGAAGAAAATGGCGGGAGTGACGGGACTCGAACCCGCGACCTCTGGCGTGACAGGCCAGCGCTCTAACCAACTGAGCTACACCCCCTCAAGAATAGTCACCTGAGGTGTGGGACTGATTTAAGGCATTCACCCTATTCAGTCAAGCGGCTTTTTTTCAAATTCGACATTTTATTGTCAATCTTGTAAGCCTCTGTAATATTTAAAAAAATGGTGGGCGATGAGAGACTCGAACTCCCGACATCTTCGGTGTAAACGAAGCGCTCTACCAACTGAGCTAATCGCCCCATTCTTTAAATTACACGATGCATCAAACACTGTGTGGATGCATGTCTACAGACTGTTTGAAGATATGTAAAGCATAAAAAAAGGCGGTTGGTCATTTTTTTACCAACCGCCTTCTAAAAATAGATAAATTACTTATTTACAGCGTCTTTAAGGCCTTTACCGGCTTTAAATTTAGGCTGTTTAGACGCAGGAATCTGAATTTTTTCACCTGTGCGTGGATTACGGCCTTCACTGGCAGCACGTTGTGCAACACTGAAAGTTCCGAAACCTACCAGACGAACGTCGCCCCCTGAGGCCAGTTCGTTTGTAATGGATGAAAATACACCGTCAACGGCGGCGGCTGCGTCTACTTTTGACATGTCTGCTGCTGCTGCAACTGCTGCGACTAGATCGTTTTTGTTCACTATATTCCCCTTATGTAAATATTACTGAATTGGTTAAAAGTGGCTGCAGTGTAGCCGCCGTTTTTTGTTTCGTCAAAGGGAAAACCTCACAAAACAGCGGTTTTTCGCACAAAGTTTCCTTGACATTGATATTACTGTGATTTTCCACATTAAAAAAGCACCCTTCCGGCCTAAAAGGGTGCTTTTCCGCCTAAGACAGGCGATAATTGAATTAAATTTTAATGACGTACCGATGTCTCAAAATCAGATTCGGACGCTTCCTTAACAAGNTTGGCCGCGGCCTCCACATCTTCGGCGGTCAGGGGAAGCAACGGCTTTACCAAAGCNACCTCCAACACCTCATGGACCTTATGAACCGGGATAATTTTAAGNCCGCGAATGACATTATCGGGAATATCCGCAAGGTCCTTCACATTTTCCTGTGGGATTAATACTGTTTTGATACCGCTTCTGAGCGCCGCCAGCATTTTTTCCTTCAGGCCACCGATCGGCAACACCCGACCCCGCAGNCTNATNTCCCCGGTCATNGCCACATCCCGCTTCACAGGATTACTGGTCAGAACCGACACAATTGAGGTAATCATACCCACGCCAGCAGAAGGACCGTCTTTCGGCGTTGCCCCTTCCGGCANATGAATATGNATATCNGTTTTATCAAACANCGAGGGCTGAATACCAAATTCCAATGCCCGTGAGCGCACATAGCTCATGGCGGCNTGAATNGATTCCTGCATCACATCGCCCANNTTACCNGTGATGGTNACTTTGCCTTTACCGGGNGANGATATGGCTTCAATTTGCAAAATAACGCCNCCCACTTCGGTCCANGCGAGGCCCGTGGTCACACCGANCATATCTTCATCTTCCAGTTCCCCGAACATGAAGCGTTTGACNCCACCGTATTTTTCCAGATTGCGACAGGTAATCTTCACAGATTTAACCTTGCCCAGAACNATTTCCTTCACCGCTTTACGAATCAGCTTGGCAATTTCCCGTTCCAGATTACGCACACCGGCTTCCCGAGTATAGCTGCGGATCACTTCCCGTAGCGCACCATCGGAAATGGACCATTCCTCATCATTAAGCCCGTGATCTTTCATCTGCTTAGTGATCAAATGCCGCTTGGCAATTTCCAGCTTTTCGTCTTCGGTATAACCGGACAGGTTAATAACCTCCATCCGATCCAAAAGCGGTTGGGGCATATTCAAGGTATTGGCCGTGGTGACGAACATCACATTGGACAGATCGTAATCCACCTCCAGATAATGGTCGTTAAACTTATTATTCTGTTCAGGGTCAAGCACCTCAAGCAACGCCGAAGACGGATCGCCCCGGAAATCATTGCCCATTTTATCAATTTCATCCAACANGAACATCGGATTACTTGTTCCGGCNTTTTTCATGCTCTGAATGACTTTNCCGGGCATAGANCCAATATAAGTNCGCCGATGGCCGCGAATCTCGGCCTCATCCCGCACACCGCCCACAGAGAAACGTACAAAATTCCGTCCNGTGGCGCGGGCNATGGATTTGCCCAANGANGTCTTGCCCACACCGGGCGGCCCCACCAGACACANAATAGGGCCTTTGATNTTTTTNGTGCGTTTCTGAACCGCAAGATATTCCAGAATNCGTTCTTTAACTTTCTCCAGACCATAATGATCTTCATTAAGAATATCTTCGGCCTGCGTCAGATTAAGCTTGGTCTTGCTGTTTTTCTGCCATGGCACAGACAGCATCCAATCCAGATAATTTCGAACCACTGTTGCCTCGGCAGACATAGGACTCATGGATTTNAGCNTTTTCAGCTCGCCCATGGCCTTCTCGCGGGCTTCNTTNNTCAGCTTGGTTGCCTTGATTTTATCTTCGAGTTCGCCCAGTTCGTCCTTACTGTCNTCGGATTCNCCAAGCTCTTTCTGAATGGCTTTCATTTGCTCATTCAGATAATATTCCCGCTGGGTTTTTTCCATCTGGTTTTTCACGCGGTGGCGAATTTTCTTCTCCACCTGCATGACACCAATNTCGCCCTCCATCACACTATAGATCTTTTCAAGACGGGACAGGAGGTCGGAATTTTCCAGCAATTCCTGTTTGGAAGATATGGTCAGNGACAGNTANGACGCCACCACATCNGANAATTTCGCCGGGTCTTCAATCTGATTAACAGANCCCAGAGCTTCGGGTGGAATTTTCTTATTCACCTTAATATATAGTTCAAATTGCTTNAGAACCGATCCGACCAATCCGCGTAATTCTTTCGANTCTTCCACCGTTGGCTGATCAATTTCCGCCTCGGCTTCAAAAAATTCTTCATTATCGAGGTAACGGATAATTTTCGCCCGTTCNCCGCCTTCGACCAGAACCTTTACCGTACCATCCGGCAATTTAAGAAGCTGCAACACCGTCGCCACCGTCCCCACCGTGAATATATCATCGGTNGCCGGATCATCATCATTGGCGTCTTTCTGNGAGATAAGAAGAATTTTCTTATCGTTGCTCATCACATCTTCCAACGCCTTGACCGATTTTTCCCGCCCGACAAACANCGGGACGATCATATGGGGAAAAACCACGATATCTCTTAAAGGGAGCACGGGATATGTAATACTCATTGGGTCGTCCATTCATTGACTAAATTTAAGAACTGCTTAGTCTGCATTTAAGAATAAAATGCCTTCATTCAAGNGGTTGTCCGCAATTATTACGNACAAAACCCTTGATATCAACCNTAATCCATGCCGTGGCACAAGATTAAAGACAGACTAAGATCAAGCCCCCGCAGGTGCCGANGCTTCATCCTGTTTGGTTTTGGTATAGATATAAAGCGGCTGGGTTTTGCCCATGACCACATCAGCGTTGACCACGACTTCATCCACCCCGTCAAGACCGGGCAGTTCAAACATGGTATCCAGCAGAATATCTTCCATGATAGACCGCAATCCCCGAGCACCGGTTTTTCGACCAATAGCCCGTTTGGCAATCTCGACCAATGCGCCATCGGTAAAGGTCAAATCCACCTCTTCCATGGAGAACAAGCGCTGATACTGTTTAACCAGTGCATTTTTCGGACGGCTGAGAATTTCAACAAGCGCCTCTTCGTCCAAGTCCATCAGGGTCGCCAAAACCGGCAACCGACCAACAAATTCCGGGATCAAACCAAAATGAAGTAAATCAGCCGGTTCCAGATCGGTCAGAATTTCACCCACCAGACGGTCATCATCCGGAGCCACATTGGCCCCAAAGCCAATGGATTTTCCTTCGAGACGGTGAGCAATGATCTTGTCCAGTCCCGCAAAGGCACCGCCACAGATAAACAGAATATTCGTGGTGTCCACTTGCAGGAATTCCTGCTGAGGATGCTTGCGACCGCCCTGAGGGGGGACGCTGGCAACCGTACCTTCCATAATTTTCAACAGGGCCTGTTGCACCCCTTCCCCGGAAACGTCACGGGTGATGGAGGGATTGTCAGACTTGCGGCTGATTTTATCGACCTCATCAATATAAACAATACCACGCTGGGCTTCTTCCACATTATATTCTGCGGCCTGAAGAAGTTTCAGAATGATGTTTTCCACGTCTTCGCCCACATAACCGGCTTCGGTCAGGGTTGTCGCATCTGCCATAGTAAAGGGCACATCCAGAATACGCGCCAAAGTCTGAGCCAGAAGTGTTTTACCACATCCCGTTGGTCCCAGCAGAAGAATGTTTGATTTCGCCAATTCTACATCATCACCTTCGGTGGAATGCTGCAAGCGTTTATAATGATTGTGAACGGCAACGGAAAGAACCTTCTTGGCCTGATCCTGACCAATGACATAATCACTCAAAACTTTCTGGATATCTGCGGGTGTCGGTACGCCGTCACCCGTTTTGGTCAGGGCCGTCTTATTCTCTTCCCGGATAATATCCATACAGAGCTCAACGCACTCGTCACAAATAAAAACTGTCGGTCCCGCAATGAGTTTTTTAACTTCATGCTGACTTTTGCCACAAAAAGAGCAATAGAGTGTGTTCTTGCTTTCGCCAGACTTCGATTTCGTCATAAGGTATCTATATCCTGTTAGTTCCCTTATATGCTACTCTGACTATGCTGCAAATCTCAATGGATTTTTTGCCAGATCATCATATTTTTCTTTGATTTTGCCTAAACCAGTCAAAATCAGCCCCGATAATCCCTCTTATACCCTATATATAACAAGAGTTCATGGGTTTTTCCGGTACAACTTTAAGCCAATTGTAGCAAAAAACTAGAAAACAATTAATTAACAAAAATGATTAATTTAAAAATTAACCCCAAGACCGCTAATTATTTCTTATCGTTTTCTGTTACCTCTGCATCTGGACGCTTGTCAAAAATCTTATCAATCAAGCCAAAGGTTTTGGCTTGATCAGGCGACATAAAAGTATCCCGCTCTAATGCTTCTTCGATTTTAGACAACTTCTGACCCGTATGCTTGGCGTAAATTTTATTCAGTCTTTCCCGCAAAGTCAAAATCTCGCGTGCCTGAATTTCAATATCCGTTGCCTGTCCCTGTGCGCCACCAGAGGGCTGATGCACCATGATACGGGAATTTGGTAAGGAGTAACGCTGACCCGGCTCACCGGCCGCTAAAAGCAAGGAACCCATAGAACAGGCCTGCCCGATACAAATGGTACTGACCTTGTTGCGGATATATTGCATGGTGTCATAAATCCCCAGACCCGCTGTCACAACGCCGCCCGGTGAATTGATATAGAAAGCAATATCCTTCTTGGGGTTTTCCGCTTCCAGAAACAAAAGCTGTGCCGTGATCAAACCCGCCACCTGGTCATTGACCTGACCGGTCAGGAAAATAATATTTTCTTTCAGCAGGCGGGAAAAAATATCATACGAGCGTTCCCCTCTGCTGGTCTGTTCCACGACCATGGGAACCAGAGTATTCATATATGTATCATGCATATCGCTCTATCGCCTTCTTGCTTATTAATCGATGCGGGCATCTTAACCAACGCCCGTCACCAAATCCTTAATTTTCCAGCCTGCTGTTGTTTTATTTCTCAGCTTTGGTTTTTTTCGCAGCCGCTTTTTTAGGGGCCGCTTTCTTAGCCGGAGCCTTTTTCTCAGCGTCTTTTTTCGGCTCTGCTTTTTTAGCGGGAGCTTTCTTGGCGGCAGCCTTTTTCTTCGCAGGCTTCTTGGCGTCTTTTTGTGCCGTATCTTCCGCTTCTTCTGCTTCGATGGCAGCCGTCAGCTCATCACGGGTAACTTTCTTGTCCTTGACCGCGGCCAGTTCCAGAATGAAATCCACAACTTTTTCTTCAAACAGTGGCGCACGCATCTGGGCCATGGCTTGCGGATTCTGTTGATAGAATTCGAAAACCTGTTTTTCTTGTCCCGGATAACGTTGGGCTTCGGCAGAAATCTGACGCGTCACTTCTTCCTGAGATACAGTGACTTCATTCTTCTGTCCAATTTCGGACAGCAACAGACCCAGACGTACGCGGCGTACGGCAATATTCTGATATTCGGCTTTGATGTCATCACCGGGCTCATCAATGTCTTCCGGTTTGATATCCGGTGTATCCACCAGAGCTTCCCGATGCATATCCATTTTCAATTGCTGCCAAATCTGATCGAACTCCAGTCCCACCATGCCTTCGGGCACCTCAAAGGAAACTTCTTCGGCCAACAGGTCCAGAAGAGAGCGCTTTAATTTAGTGCGGGCCAGTCCCTGATTTTCCTGCTCAACCTGTTTCTTCACCAGATCTTTCAGCGCATCAAGATTATCCAGACCGAATTTTTTGGCCATGTCATCATTGATTTCCACATCCGCAGGCTTTTGCACTTCGTGAATTTTCACTTCAAATATCGCAGACTTGCCTGCAAGTTTATCCGCCTGATAATTTTCAGGGAAAGTGACTTCCACATTTTTCTCGTCACCGGCTTTTACGCCAACAAGCTGTTCTTCAAAACCGGGGATAAAGCTGTTTGAGCCCAATTCCAGTTGATGACCTTCTGCGGCACCACCGTCAAAAGCAACACCGTCGATTTTACCCAGAAAGTCCAGCAGAACCGCATCGCCATTAGCGGCCTTGGTTGTTTTTGCGGCTTTCTTGAAATTTTTCTGCTGTGACGCAATATTGGTCACCGCTTCCATAACCTGTTCATCACTGGCCTCAACCACCCAGCGTTCCAATTTCAGTTTGGCCAGATCAGGAATATCAAATTCCGGTGTGATCTCCACATCAATGGAATATTCAAGGTCCTTGCCCTCATCAAAAGAGATCACCTCGATTTTTGGCTGCATGGCCGGACGGACTTTCTTTTCCGTCAGCGCTACCTGAGATGTCGTGTTGATGGTTTCTTCCAGCACTTGGCCCAAAAGATTTTTACCATGGAGCTTTTTCAGCAAAGACAACGGCGCTTTACCGGGACGGAAACCGGGCATTTTAATCTGGCCCTGAATTTTTTTCACTTCCGCGTCAATTTTTGCATCAATGTCGCTTGCAGAAATAATAACTTTATATCCGCGCTTCAAACCTTCTGAAATTGTTTCCGTTACCTGCATGATTACTCTGCTTTTTCTCTAATTTTCTGGGGGGCGAAGATGCCCGTTTGCTGTTAAACCGCCATTCGACATCACTGAAATAAATGGTGCGGGTGGAGGGACTTGAACCCCCACGTCATAAGACACTAGAACCTAAATCTAGCGCGTCTACCAATTTCGCCACACCCGCATTTTTATCATTTAATATGGTCGAATCTGCATATATGTTGGTCTTTATAGCCATTTAATTACAAATTTCCACAGAAAAATCAGCTTTCAGAAAAATCAGTTCCTCATATTCTCAAATGTTTCTGAAATATAAGACAAAATTGACGGGATTTGACCCTCAATATCTTGTGAAATCAAACCGGGTCCAAAAGCCGTTGCCGCCGCCCCATGTATCCAGACCGCTGCACAGGCCGCTTCGAAAGATGCCATGCCCTGTGTCATAAGCCCCAGACAAAGTCCCGTCAGCACATCTCCCGATCCCGCAGTAGCCAATGTGGGCGGGGCGTTATCATTGATCACCGCCCGGCCATCGGGGCTGACAATGACCGTATCAGCGCCCTTATACAGAATCACCGCCCCCGACCGGACCGCCGCTTTTCGGGCCGCCTCCAGCTTGTCATATCCCGGCGTCCCTGCTTTCAGGTCCGGGAACAGGCGGGCAAATTCGCCCTCATGAGGAGTCAGAACAGGCGTTTGATCCGCTGCTTTTTTAAGGGCGTCAAAAAGCTGTTGCGGCTTTTGAGCAAAAACACTCAACCCATCCGCATCAATGACACAGCCCCGGCCCGCAGCCAATATATTCAACACATGGGATTTGGTCTGCGCCGTGACCCCGCCGCCCGGCCCAACGCCCCAATGGGTCAACCGCCCATCTTTCAGAAGGTCCGCAATATCCCCGCTCTTATCTTTGGCAAAAGGTTTTATCATCACCGCCGTAAGCTGCGCCGCATGGGCTAGAACCGCATCAGGCGGACAAGCAACACTGACCAGCCCCGCCCCGATCCTAAGCGCCGCCCCCGCCGCAAGACGGGCCGCGCCACCACTTGCCGCGCCGCCGCTGATCACCACGGCGTGACCTCTGTTATATTTATGATCCGTTGCCGCCATTCGGGGAAACTGGTTCCGCCAGAGAGCCGGATCATTACGATGCGTCTTGGGGGCAATAGCCTGCACCACTCTTTCCAGAATACCAATATCCGTGACCGTCACCTCACCACAATATTCCCGACCCGGATAGAGCAGATGCCCCGGTTTTTTCCTGAAAAATGTCACTGTGGAATTTGCCCGAAAGGCCGCGCCGCGAATTTGACCACTGTTGCCCTCCACCCCGGATGGCACATCCACCGCCACCACGGTCAGATCAAGACGGTTGATTTCATTGATCACATCAGCCGCCGGCCCTTCGATAGCCCGACAAAGGCCTGCGCCAAAAATGGCATCAACCACAATGTCATGATCGCCGATAACATCCGATGTTAAAGGTAGAATCGCCCCGTCCCACCTTTGCGCCATCAGCGCCGCATCACCGGAAAGCGCCTCAACAGACCCCAACAAGGCCAGCGTTACCGACCATCCTGCGTCTTTTAGGTGACG